>NZ_CAJCHS010000134.1 GCF_903970205.1 Nevskia soli
GGTCACCGAGATCATGTTCTTCGGCGGCCTGTTCATGACCTACATCGCGTACCGCGGCGCTTATCCGGACGCGTTTGCGGCCGCCAGCCAGAAGCTCAACACGACGGAAGGGTTCATTAACACCCTGGTGCTGATTTGCAGTTCGTTGACGATGGCGATGGCCGTCCGCTGCGCGGCGCAGGGGAAGAAGAAGGCGGTTGTCTGGCTGCTGTTTGCCACGATGTTATTCGGTCTCGCGTTCCTGGGAATCAAAGCCGACGAGTACACGTACAAGTTCCAGCACCATGAAGTTCCCGGAGCGAATTTCGCACCCGAAGATTTGAACGCGAACGTGGATCACGCCTCGCTGTACTTCGCTCTCTACTTCGGCATGACCGGCTTACACGCATTCCACATGATCGTGGGAATTGGCATCCTCTGCTTCATCCTGCGCGGCGCCATGAAGGGAATCTACACGCCGGCGTGGCATACTCCGGTCGAGTTATTCGGACTTTACTGGCACTTCGTGGATATTGTCTGGATTTTCCTGTTCCCACTGCTTTATCTGATTGACGTTCATAAGGGGAAGTAATATGGCCGACCATCCGGAACACTCCGCTCATACGCCGCACATCGTCCCTGTCTGGATTTACGTCACGGTCTGGCTCGCGCTGGTGATCGGCACCGTAGCCACGTGGGCGATCGCCTATGTCGACCTGGGGAGCTTCAATATCGTAGTCGCTCTCCTGATTGCATGTACCAAGGCATCGCTCGTGATCCTGTTCTTCATGCACGTTTTCTACAGCACCAAGCTGGTCAAGACGATCGTGATCGGGGGCCTGGGGACGCTGATGATCCTCTTCTTCTTTACGCTCCTTGACTTAGTCGCGCGCGGCACGTTGTACGGATCGCGCCCGTGGATCGGCGTTCCCGGCCGCTAAGGCCACGGAGCGGTGCTGATTTCCGAGCGGACCGCCCGAACGAATCAGTGTTTTGCAGGCTGGAGCGAATTCAAAATCGAATCGACGTAGTTCAACGTCTCGGGAAATGGGGGAACTCCGTCGTAATCGTCGACTCTGCCCGGCCCCGCGTTGTAAGCGCCCAACGTTTTATTCAGATCGCCGGAGTAGCGGGCGAATAGTTGTCGTAGGTATTTCGCGCCGCCCAGGACATTCTGCTCAGCATCGAGCGGATCGATTACCCCGAGCTGCATCGCGGTCTCGGGCATCAACTGCATCAATCCCAGCGCGCCTTTATCGGACACGGCGCAGGGCAAGAATGCCGATTCCCGCCGCATCACGGAGAACACCAGCTCAGGACTAATCTGATTCGCAGCGGCGGCTTTGGAGGCCAGCCCCTGCGCCGCAATCGCCGACATCGGATCGCAGGCCGGCCCAGTTGATGCCGATGCCGGCTGAAGTTCAGGATCGAGAACGAAGAATGCCGCCGGGGTTGCCTCGCGTGCGGCTATTTTCCGGCTCGCGCGGATCGCGTTCATCTGAGTCGAGATGGACTTCGTCATGGCATCCATCGTCTGTTGCCGCTGCCGGTCCGCCGCGCTCCTTTGCGCATCGACACTGCTCGACTGCGCGTTCACCAACTGCGTGGCAAAAAGTGCGCACACAAAGAACAGCTTGAACAACTCTCGAATTCCGCAACCGCGTGTCGATGAGTTTTTGTGTTCAAACGCCTGAGTCCTTACCTGGAACAACAGATTCTTTCGGCCAGCCCGTTGGAGCTGGTGGCGCTGTCTTATCAACATGCCATCGACGCGGTGCGCGAAGCCAGGGAAAGACTGGCCGCGAAGGACAACCGAGGGCGCGTGCGCGCCATAGCGCGGGCGCAGGCCATTATCGTCGAGCTTCACCGCGCGTTGAATTTCGACGCCGGGGACGGCACGCTTGCTAAAGAGCTGTCGCGCCTCTACCACTACCTGATGCAGCGCTTGCTGGAAGCGAGCCGGCAATTGAACGACGCCCCACTTGCCGAAGTGTTCACCCTGCTCTGCACGCTGGGCGAAGCGTGGGAGCAGACTGCGCGGGAGAACGTCGCTATCGCCACTCCGAGCCCCGCCGCGATCAGCGCTTCGAACAGCCCGTCGTTTGCCTGGGAATCGGTCGATCTGGAACCAGCCTCGCATTGCTCGGTCAGCTTCTAATCGGCGGGCGGCTTCGCAGCCGCACTGGCCCGGTTCAGCCCCGCTTCAACCAGGCGCGCTAAACCCAATCCGCCTTGTTTGCCTAACGCCTGCGCAAACTCCTGCTCGGCCATTTCGACGGCCGTACCGCCGGGAGCATCGTCTCCTGTGCCCAGCCACGAACCCCCCGTCTCGCGTTCGGTCTTCAGCATCTGAGCGATGAGGAAAGACTCGAACTGCTGCGCGGCTTCGTGGACGCGTTTCGGATCATCGGCCTTTGCCGTCATGCCGGTATGGATTGCGATCGGCCCGTTGACTTCCATCTAAATCACCTCCAGCTCGGCGTTCAATGCACCCGCTGCTTTCAGGCTCTGCAGGATCGCGATAATATCGCGCGCCGTCGAACCGATCGCCGTCAGAGAACGAACCAGTTCCTCAACCGTTGCGCCCTCCTTGAGAGTCACGTTTTTGACCTTGTCTTCTTTGATGGCAACGTTTGTCTGCGGCACCACTTCCGTCTCCCCGACCGTCCCTGGACTGGGCTGCGACACCGCTATGGAGGTTTGAATTTCGACCGACAGATTGCCATGCAGAATGGCCACTGGAGCGATATGAACGTCTTTGCCGAGGATGATTGTCCCCGTGCGCTCGTTCACGACAATCTTGGCCTCGCGGTCGACGTCGATGGTCAACGCCTCGATTTCTCCCACGAACTCGGTCGTGCGATCGCGGAAGGATGCGGGTACATTCACCGAGATCAGCGACGAATTCACCGCATGAGCCGTAAGCGGCGTTTCCGCGGCGAAATGTTTATTGATCACGGCGGCCACGCGGGCCGCAGTCTCGAAATCGTCATCCTTCAGTTGTAAGTTGACGGTGGAACGAATCGCGATGGACGGCGCACCGCGTTCGATGATCGCGCCGCTGGGCACACGCCCGACTGTGGGGTGATTGATGACCTGCGTCGCGCCCGCGCGTCCCGCGGTGAATCCGCCCGTAAGCACCGGACCCTGGGCCAGCGCGTATACCTCGCCATTTGCCGCGCGAAGACTGGTCAGAATCAGAAGGCCGCCGCGCAAATCGCGAGCGTCACCCATCGCGGCTACGGTAATGTCCATCTTGGCGCCAGGCTGCGCGTACGGGGGCAACACCGCGGTCACCAGCACCGCCGCCGTATTCTTCACTGTAATGGCGGATGCCGCCACCGACACGCCCATCCGTTCGAGCAGGTTGGTCAGGGTCTGAACCGAGAACACCGTTTGCTGGCGATCGCCCGTCCCCGCGAGTCCGACCACCAACCCGTATCCAAGCAGTTGGTTATCGCGAACGCCTTCAATCGTGACTAATTCCTTTAGACGCGACGCCGGAGATGCGACCTGCGCGACGAGCACGGCAATGGCGATGATTTTGAAAAAGCGCTGCATACTTAAAACGGGAGAATCCCAAGCAGCAGGCGGTAGAGGATGTTCGGCCGGCGCGTCGCATCCGCCACGACACCCTTGCCGTTCACCTGGATTTCAAGATCCGCGATGCTCACCGACGCAATTGAATTTGCAGCGCTCAGGTCTTCCGGACGCACCACACCGCGCACCGTGATCGTCTGATGTTCCGTATTGATGTTGATGACGCGCGTTCCTTCGAGCACCAGATAGCCGTTGGGCAAAACGTGGGTGACGCGCGCGGTGAGCGATGTGGTGAGAGTCGTTGTACGGGAAGTCGTGCCCTCGCCATCCAGCGTCTGCGTGCCGCCGAGGTTGGCCAGATTTGCCAGAGGACCGGTTGCCTTCATAACGCCCGCAAGGGCCGTGATCCCATTCACCGCGCTGGACGTACGAGCAGTCTTGGTTTGGCCGGTGCTCACAGCCGATGCCGATTCGGCCACCAGAATAGTCACGACGTCATCCACTTGTGCCGCGCGGATGTCACGCGTGAGATCGCCCAACCGGCTGGCCGGAGACCAAAGCGATCCTGGGAAAGCCGGATTTGGCGCCGTGGTCGAATAGCGGCTCATGGCCTCTTTCACATAGTTATCGAGCGCCGACGGCGGAGCAGGGGGAGGTATTTTCTTCGGCTTCTTGTCGGAAGCGGTGAGCGAAGCGCCGAAAGTCAGCAGGCAAGCCACGCAAACGGCCGGCAGGCGCTGCATTTGATGTCTAGTCATTTCTCGCCCTCCGGCTCATGCCTCGCGGGGTCACCAGAACCGTGCTCTCCCCGGTGACGCATGCCGAAAAAAGCTTCCCGCTGGATGCGTTCCGAATCATCACCATCTCGCCGATGCGGCCGCCGGTTTCGGCTTTGGCATCGAACTCCAGGCGAGTGGCTCCTTCACGCACTTCTACGGTGACTCCCGAACCGGGTTCAACCGGCAACGGTGTCTTCAGGTCGATGAGCGCCACAGCCGACCCTTCAGCAATGCGCCGTTTCGCGACTTTTCCGATTACCTGATCCATCGTGATTTCGGGAGCATTCCAATCATTCACGAGGTCGCGCGTTTCCGTCTGGAAGTGGGCCGGAGTGGTATGCGTGCCGGGGTCAATGGTTTCCTTTGCGACCAGGACCTCTCGTTTCACGGTGATGCGCGCCCGCACCCAGACAGGCGCGTGACGATGCCCGTCGAAAACGACGTAACCGTGAAGCAGCATCGGTTCTTTGGAATTTCTGCTTGCCACCGAAGGACTGGGCACCACGATCTGGCCCTCGGGAACCGCCGTCCGGCCCCACTCGGCGATCTCAATAACCGCACTGTCCGGGGCCCACGCGCGAATGGCCGGCAGCAGGTCTTCAACCTTTAACACGCGCGAACGGCGCTCAAAGCAAACGGGCTGAAACGGCGCTTCCCTCGGGACATCCAGGTCGACTCCCGCGCCCTTGGCGATACGCAAAAGTTCCGCCGGAAAGAAAGTTCGCCGCGAGCCCGGCTCCGGTGAGAAGCCGATCTCTACCGCGGGATCACCCGCGCCGAAACGAGAGGCGAAGCGAGAATCGGCGCGCGCAAGATCCCGCATCGTAATGCGCGGCCCATCCACCGGAGTACATGTATGCAGACCGGTATGCAAACCGGCGGCTGCCATGATAGCGAGCCACATTAGCTCTTCAGGTTGTTGACCTGCTGGTACATCTCATCGCAGGCCTTCACGACTTTCGCGTTCGCCTCGTAGCCGCGCTGCGCCACGATCAGGTTGATGAATTCCTGCACCACGCTTACATTCGACTGTTCCGTATAGCCCTGGAGCAACGTGCCCTGTCCTTCCGACCCGCCCGGATTGCCGAGTTGCGCTTGACCGGACGCATCCGTCGGTTGCAGCAGATTTTGACCGACGCTGTTGAGCCCCGCCGGGTTTTGAAAAACGGCGAGTTGAATCTGACCGGCGCTTTGCGAGGCCGTCTGCCCGGAGGTCGTATAAGTGACGGTCCCGTCGGACGCGATCTGGACGCTGGTGGCGGTCGCCGGAATCGTGATCTGCGGCTCGATCGGATTGCCATCGCTGGTGACGACGTTCCCATCCTTATCTAAATTAAAGTTCCCCGCGCGCGTATAAGCGAGTTCGCCGTTCGGCATGCGGATCTGGAAAAATCCGTTACCCTGAATCGCGAGATCGTAGGGGTTATCCGTCTCGACCAGGTTGCCTTCCGTGAACGTGACATCGTTCGAAGCCGCCCGGGTGCCTAAGCCGATCTGCAGCCCGGTTGGAAAGTTCGTCTGCGTGCTTGCCGATGACCCCGGCGCAGTCACGTTCTGATACATCAGGTCTTGAAACGCCGCGCGCCTGGCCTTAAAACCGTTGGTGCTGGCGTTGGCGAGGTTGTTGGCGATGTTGTCGACGTTGGTTTGTTGCGCGTTCATGCCGCTGGCGGCGCTGAAAAGTGCTCGCATCATATTGTTTTCTCCACGTTAGGGAATCTGTGATTGCTATTGCGTGACCCGCGCGACTTCCTCGACCGCGGACTTATTCATATCCGCTCCGATTGAAATTGCTTTCTGCAGCGTTTCGAACTGCCGCATCACGCTGATCAAGCGTCCGGCCGCATCCGCCGAACCGACGTTGCTTTCTTCCAAATTTCCCTGGCGAACGGTCGCGCTCGCCGTTTGGGTTACCGCTTGCGGATCGCTATTGAAGAAGTAATTGAGCCCGCGCTTATCGAGCGCGCTCCGGTCCGCGAAATCGACCACCGATAACTGTCCGATGGTCTGGTCGTCCTGGTGAACGGTTCCATCCTCATCGATCACGAGCGGCGCTTTCGACTGACTCTGAATCGGGTTGCCGTCGACGGTTCGAACCGGATAGCCATCGGCAGTCGTAAGCACTCCGGAGGAACTTAACTTCAGATTTCCGCTCCGCGTATAAAGAAGACCGGACGGCCCGTTTACCGCCAGAAATCCGGAACCATCAAGGCCGATATCGAGCGTGTTTCCGGTCAGCCGCATATTGCCTTGTGTAAAGTCCGTCCAACGCTTCTCAACCACGGGTTGGCGGTCCGCCTCGGGACTCACGCCCTCGGCCGCGGCTTGGTCGGCTTCCGCGGCCACATAGGCGCTATAGAATTCACGATCGCTCTTATAGCCGCCGGTCGTCGCATTTGCAAGATTGTTGGCGAGCATGTCGAGCGACTCCATGCGCGCTCGCATGCCGCTCGCGGCCGATATGAGAAGTGGGTCCATTCTTTTCCTCTAGAACAAAGCATGTCGGAAACCAATGCGAGTAATATCGGTTAAATCATTCAAAACTAAAACAGGAACGCCGATGAGCGACACAGAAGGGTGTGCATGACGCGCCCAATACTTACCGCAACGATCCCGATCGCCAATAATTTGGCGCGGCGCTCCGGCGGAATCGTTGATCTTTCAGCAGTTTGCAAAATGGTGCATGATCTGCATTACATTGCGCAGTGATCACGCTGGCGCCCCACCTACCGGAAGTCGAAACTGTGCGCGCAATCCCGCAAACACGCGCTCCACAGCGCGCGGGAGAGTCGGCTAACAAGTCAGTACCCGCCAGAGGCTCTGAAGCTAAGACCGAATCCACGCGGCAAGACACCCGAGAAGATACCCAAACTTCAGACACAAACACCGGTAAGTCGTCGACGTCAGTTGCAGTTCCGCCCAAACAGCCGTTAACCCGCGCTACAACGCCGAACACTTCCGACGACAACCAGAGCGAATCGAGTGATCAACAGCCGTTTCATGCCGCCTGGAACCACGCACTCTCGCAAGACGATATGATTGGCGTCGCGTCCCACTTATCCGGATCGCAGCAAGCTGTACAAGCGCTGAGGCTATCGAAAAGCCGCATCAATCCGGACGCGATCGCCGTGGTGCTTCCGCAGAATCCACCGGAGACTACGCCGATCAATCTCACCGTTCCCGCTCCGGCCGTGCCAACCGCCGCTCCAAGCCGAAGCGGAAGCAGCAATCCCGCGGCGTCGCCGTCAATCGAAAATCCAAACAACTCCGATGTCGAAGCGCCCGCTCCTTCAACCGATCCGCTAGCCTTCACCGCCCGCATGCGCAACTCTGAGGAACCGGCTTTCGAGGTTCCGACGGGAAAGAGTCAGATCGCCTCAATCGAATCCCAGGCAGTTGTAGTATCCGCGGAGCCGGCGGGTGATCCCAGCGCCGTCAAGCAGATCGGCCAGGCGTACCAGCAAGCCGGCGGTAGCACCGAACTCGCTCCCGCGCCCGGGCCGGCTCGTAGCGCCCCGGTACAACCGATCGAGACTCCACCCCTGGCGCCGGCGGCCTTAGCCCCCGTGAAGGATCTCGCGCTGCACCTTGGCGGCCCGCAGAATATCGAAGTCCGGGTCTCCGAAACCTCCGGCGAAATCCGCGTCGACGTGCGCACAGCAGATCCGAACCTGGCACAGGATCTTAGGGGCGGTCTTCACGAACTCGTGTCTAAGTTAGATTCCAAAGGTTTCACGACCGCTGTATCGGCGCCGTCCGAAAACACGATAACCGCCGCGCGTAGCGGCGATGCGTCACTTTCGCAAGACGATTCTTCCGGCAGCCAACACAGTGGCGCTCAGCAGGACGAGCAGCAGAAACAGCAGCAATCTCGGAATCAGGAGGCTTGGTCAAAGCGAAATCAAGACTCGTGGTTCCGCACTTTATCGACTAATTTCCAGGAGTCCCAATAATGCACCTCAATGCTATCAGTCTGTTCAGCACCACACCGGCTCCCGCGGTGACCACGCCAAGTACCGTCTCCACCGGCAGCACAACTTCGACGAGCACTTCGACTTCGGCCAACCCGGCCGATAGCCTTACTAATGAAGATACATTCCTGAAGCTGCTGGTTGCGCAGATTCAGAATCAGGACCCGACAAGTCCCACCGATCCCGTCCAATTCGTTGGTCAGTTGACCCAGTACAGCGAACTCGAGCAGCTAATGCAGATCAACAGCGGCATTCAGTCGATTGACGGTAGCAGCACGGCGGCATCGTCAAGTAGCGGTACGCCGTCCCCCACAACGGGAGTAACGACCGGTACTCCAACCACGCAGCCGCAATCCAACACTTAAGGAGAAATATGTCTACTGCATTTTCAATCGCTCTGTCCGCACTTTCCGCGAATACCACGGCAGTCAACGTCATCGCCAATAACCTGGCGAACCTGGATACGACCGGATTCAAAGAGTCCGAAGTATCCTTTCAGGAACTCGTCAACCAGGCACTCGGAACGGAACAAACGGCGCCCGGTTTCGGAGTGTCGCCCGCAACCGTCACTCAGGTCTTTAGCCAAGGCGCGATCACCAGCTCGACCGGGCCTTACGACGCGGCTATCTCGGGGAACGGTTTCTTTGTTGTGAATAATCCCGCCACAGGCCAGCAGCTCTACACTCGCGACGGCAACTTTCAGGTAACTGCAACCGGCGAGTTAGTTACCTCTTCCGGTCAGACAGTTCAAGGTTGGGCGTCGACCGGCGGCACACTGAATACTTCCGGACCCATCGGAAACATCGTCCTGCCGACCGGCGCCATACAAAGCCCCGTGGCCACTCAGAACTTTGCGGTTCCGATCAGTTTGAACGCTTCCGATGCGGTAAGCACAACAAGTCCAAACTTCTCCGTTCCCATGCAGGTTTATGATTCGCTCGGGCAGCAGCAAGACCTGACGATCAACTTCCAGAAGACCGGGCCGGGCGCGTGGACCTACACCGTCACTGCGCCGAACTCGAGCTTGGCGAGCCCCTCTTCGCCGTCCGGAACAACCACCGTGGCTACCGGATCGCTGGCCTTCGACACGAGCGGCAATTTGATGACTCCCGCAGCTTCAGCCGGTGCGATCCCGATCACGGTCAGCGGATTGGCCGATGGCGCGGCAAACATGAGCTTCAACTGGAATCTATACGATCCGACAACGTCCGCGCCCAGCCTCACGCAGTACGCTGGTCAACTGGATTCGGCGGGAAACGCGGTTCAGGACGGGTCCTCGGCCAGCGGGATCACCAGCATCACGATGGGCGCCGGCGGACAAATCAACGCGCAGTATTCTAACGGGCAGAACGTGGTTGTCGCTCAACTTGCGCTGGCGGCGATTCAGAACCCCAGTTCGCTCGCCACCGCCGGCAACAATAACTTCCAGGCCAGCGCGCAGACCAGTACGCCCAGCGTCGGCCTCCCCAACACCGCGGGCCGTGGAAATGTACAGGGCGGAGCGTTGGAGTCATCTACCGTCGATATCGCGACCGAGTTCACGAACTTAATCGTGTTCCAGCGATCCTACGAGGCGAGCGCGAAAGTCGTCACTACGGCGGATACGCTCTCCGAAGACACCATTGAACTTATCCCCGCCTCATGACGCCTCTTGAAGAAATCGGGACGCTTACCGATGTTCGCGTGGACGTATCTGTGGAATTGGATCGGCGACTTATGTCGATCCGCCAGATACTCGCGATGCGCATCGGTAGCGTTATTGAGATGCCGCGATCCGCGGGTGAGAATATCGACGTTTACGTCAGCGATACCCTCATTGGATTTGGGGAGATTGTCATCATTGAAAACTCACTAGGATTCCGAATCACGGACTTCCGTACTGAGGAATAACTCTTGGATAGCATGCAGCAGTTGATGATAGCCGCCGCGGTCCTGGCCGGATTAGGCGGCTCGATTTGGTTGCTGCAGCGCCGCGGTCTGGCTAGCTTCGGCGGTTTTGCTAAGTTCGGCGGTTTCGCCGTTCGGCGTCCGGAGCGCAAACTTCAGGTAATTGAAAAGCTGCAGCTTACTCCGCAGCACTCCCTTTGTCTGGTCCGGATGGAAGGGCGAACCTTGCTGATCAGTACCGCGCCGTCAAGCTGCCGTCTGCTTGAACTGGAGGACACGGTTTAATGCCTTTCCTCTTTGCCGCCGCGGCTGCAGGTCCCAGCATGAATGGAAAGCTCCTGAGCGAGCCGATGCAGATCATCATTCTGCTGACGCTGCTCACCCTGCTACCCGCCATCCTGATGTCGATTACACCGTTCCTGCGGATCACGATTGTCCTGCATTTTCTGCGTCAGGCTTTGGGAACCCAGAGTACCCCGTCCAATCAGGTGCTGATTGGGCTTAGTCTCTTCTTGACCGTCGTTCTGATGCAGCCCGTAGCTTCGGAGATTTACGACAAAGCCTGGACTCCCGTCGAAAAAGGCCAGATGACGATGGAACAGGGTATGACCGAGGGGTCGAAGCCGTTACGCGCCTTTCTGGTCCGCTTTGTTCGGGAGAAGGACGTGAAGCTTTTCCTCGACATCGCCCATGCACCAACTCCGCGCTCTCCGAATGACCTGGACATGAAAGTACTCATGCCGGCTTATATTCTAAGTGAGTTAAAAGCTTCCTTTCAAATCGGGGCTGTCCTATATCTGCCGTTTCTGATCATCGATGTAGTGGTTGCCTCCGTCACGCTTTCGATCGGCATGGTTCAGTTACCGCCGGCTATGATATCCGCGCCATTCAAACTACTTCTATTTGTTCTAATCGACGGCTGGAATTTGATTGTCGGGTCGCTGATGAAAAGTCTGGTTAGTCCGTAGCGCAAGTAAGCTCATGAGTCCCGGCTCCGTCGTCCAAATTGTTCGCGAGATGTTCATGACCGCGCTCTGGGTAAGTGCGCCGCTACTGCTCATCGGCTTCACGGCCGCGATCGTCATGAGCTTGATTCAGATTGTCACTTCAATCCAGGACTCGGCGTTCAGCGCGATTCCCCGGTTGATCGTATTCCTGGGCGCCCTGCTCCTCCTGATGCCATGGATGCTCAGCCGGATGATGACTTACGCGATTGGAATCTTCGGTGATCTCGGGCGCTATGCCCGTTAGCTCACTTATCACCGAAGGGACGCTCTACGCATTCTTATTGGTGCTCGCGCGCGTGGGGGGCGCCTTTGTGCTGGTCCCTTTGCCCGGCATTCAGGCCGGCACCGAGATCGCACGGATCGTCGGCGCGATCGCCATAACGATCACGCTCATGCCGTTATGGCCGCACTTCGACGCGATGCCGGCCAGTGTGGTCACGCTGCTGGTCGCCGTTCTCGGAGAAGCTGTTTTCGGGCTTTCGATCGGACTTGCGGTAGCGCTGTTGAATGAAATGCTGCGCATGGGCGGCCAGATTCTTTCGCAACAAGCCGGTTTCGGGTTCGCCTCCAGCATCGACCCGATGACCGCGGCCGACGCGGGTTTGCTGGTCGTAATCGCTCAACTCGTCGGTAGTTTACTCTTTCTGGCGCTGGGCTTACATCGCGAGGTGATCCGCATATTCGCTTTGAGCCTGACCGCGCAGCCGCCCGGTTCCTTTCACGCTGATCCACACCTGGCCGAAGCTTTCTTCCGCTTTGCCTCCGACATCTTCTCGATCGGTCTAAGGCTATCGCTTCCCGCGATCGCCCTGCTCGGGTTGGTCGATCTGTCGCTTGCCCTGCTGGGCCGCATCAACGCGCAGCTACAACTGATCCATCTCTCATTTCCGTTGAAGATGCTTACAGCCATGCTGCTGATCGCCCTCCTGGCCGGAATGTATCCGCGCGTCATGAGCTCTGAATCCGGCATGATGCTGCAAATCGCGAACCACGCGGCCACTTACAAAAATGGCCGGTGACAAGAGCCAAAAGACAGAAAAAGCTACTCCCCACCAGCTAAAAAAGGCGCGGGAAGAGGGCCGCTTTCCGTCGGCGAAAGATTTCGTCGCGGCCATGCAGTTCACAGCGTTCGTCTTCTGGATCGATAACTACGGTTCGGACTGGATTGAGCAATTACGTATCGCGTTTCGAATCGTGATCACAGGTGCGTTTCACCGCGACATAACGGCAGCCGCGCTGCTACCTATGCTCCTCGAGGTAACCAGCCGCTGTTTCCGCCCTCTAGGTTCACTGGCAGCCGTACTGCTAGGTATTACTTTCGCCTTCCAATTGCTTGTTACCGGTTTCGGCCTCAGTCTAAAGAACCTCAAGCCTAGTTTTCAGCGGCTGAATCCGGCGAATAAGTGGAAACAGATCAAGCGTCAGAATCTGCCCTCTTTTGTTCAGGCGCTCTTTCTCTTGCCGGTCTTCGGCTATACGGTCTACGCCATCGTGAGCGGCCATCTCAACGAATACTTCAGCCTGCCGGCCCAAAACCTTTCAGTCGCGATCCACGTCATGACCGGGTCGTTTATGAATCTGTTCTGGAAGGCATCGGGCGCTTTCATCGTATTCGGTCTGGTGAATCTTCTGCGGCAACGCCGCGAGTTCTCAGGCGATATGAAGATGAGTAAGCAGGACATCAAGGACGAATCGAAACAGAACGACGGCAATCCGCAGATCAAGTCTCGTGTACGCCGCCTGCAGCGCGATCTTCGCCGCCGCAACATGATGAAGGATGTCCCGAAAGCTACGGCCGTTATCGTCAATCCAACGCACTACGCCGTCGCCATTCGTTACAAGATGTCCTCCATGGCCGCGCCTACCGTCCTGGCCAAAGGTAAAAATTATCTGGCCCTTCGCATCCGCCAGCTTGCCAATGACCATCAGATCCCGATTATCGAGAATGCACCGCTCGCCCAGGCACTGTATAAATCGGCGGACGTCGGTCAGGAAATACCTTCGCACCTTTTCAAGGCTGTCGCCGAAGTTCTCGCTTACATATACCGCTTGATGAAAGGACGGCTTCCGGGCCAGGACGATTAGTAGCGCGTGGTAGTAACCGCTCCCTTACGGTCGCGGCTCAGTAGACTCGGTACGGTACGTTACTGAGCCGCGACGGCTACGGAGCGGTTACTACCACGGTCTATTAGTTCCAACTTAGTATGTCAACAGCCAAAGCTATCGCCGCTCCGTCCGTTCCGCGCCTGCCGTTTTCGCTCAAGGGTCTCAGTGACGTCGCGGTTCCGATTGCCGTTCTGCTGATCGTAGTCGCGCTCATTTCGCCTCTTCCGTCCTTCCTCCTCGACCTGTTGATCGTCACCGACATTATGATGTCGGTTATCGTCATGATGGTCGCGATGTATATCACGCGTCCGGTGGAGTTCAGCGTATTCCCAACCACCCTGCTCCTATTAACACTCTTCCGGCTAGCCCTTAATATATCCTCCTCGCGTCTCATTCTGCTCAATGGCAACACGGGAACAGCCGCGGCCGGCGATGTTATCCAGGCATTCGGGAACTTCGTTGTCGGCGGGAACTACATCATCGGCACCGTAATCTTCCTGGTGTTAATCGCCATTCAATACGTAGTCATCAACCACGGCGCCGTTCGCATTTCCGAAGTCACCGCCCGTTTCACGTTGGATGCGATGCCCGGTAAGCAAATGTCGATCGACTCCGATCTGAACTCCGGTTTAATCGACGAAAACGAAGCGCGCCGCCGGCGCAAGAGCCTATCGGCGGAAGCTGAATTTTATGGCGCCATGGACGGGGCCTCGCGATTCACCCAACGCGATGCCATCGCGAGCATCCTGATCACCGGCATCAACATCGTCGCCGGGTTGCTGATCGGCGTATTTCAGCACGGCGCTGATCTGATGCGCGCCATCCAGACCTACACCGTTCTCACCATCGGCGATGGATTAGTTACCGTAATCCCCGCCCTCATGATCTCTATTTCCGGAGGTCTGATTATCACGCGCGCGAGCTCGGAAGCGCGGCTCGGACCCGAAATTCAAAAGCAGATATTCAGCGCGCCGCAGCCGTTGTTTCTATCCAGCGGTGTCCTGATTCTTCTCGCCGCCTTTCCCGGTTTGCCGAAGATTCCCTTTCTCGTTCTTGGAGTCGGGTTGGGAACCATCGCGTGGCGCATGCGCGAAAAGGACGCCGCAACCGAAAAAGACAAAGCTCCGGAAGGGGTTAAAGAAGCCGCGGCGGCGAAAGACAGTGTGGAAGAACTTCTCAAAATCGAGCCTTTGGCAGTCGGCGTCGGGATCGGTCTGGTCAACTTCGTCGAAGGCGGCGCAAACTCGCCGCTGTTACGGCGGATTTCGGCGATCCGTAAGCAACTGGCAAAGGACCTCGGTTACGTACTGCCGCCGGTTCGCGTCACCGATAACCTGGCGCTGAAAGCGCGCGAATATTCGATCTCGCTAAAAGGATCGGAAATCGGCCGCTACGAAATGCCGGCGGGCTGCGAACTGGCCATTCCGGTGGGCGGCACGCAGAAAGCCATCGAAGGCCAAAAGACACTGGAGCCGGCGTTCCGCATGCCCGCGGTGTGGGTCCCCAGCAGCCGCGCGGAACAGGCCCGCTCGCAAGGCTACACCGTTGTCGATCCGGTGAGCGTACTCGGAACGCACTTGGCGGAGACCATCCGCCGGCACGCCTATGAGCTGTTCTCGCGTCAGGAAGCCAAGAAACTGATGGACCGCGTCGCCGTCGATAACCCGCGCGTGGTGGAAGACCTGGTTCCGAAGCTGCTGCCGCTGGCCGGCGTACAGCGAGTTTTGCAAAACCTGCTGCGCGAGCGCGTCTCGATTCGGGACGCTGTCTCCATACTCGAAGCCCTCGGCGAAGCAGCCGGAACGACGCGCAATCCGGTATTGCTTACCGAATATGTCCGGCAAACGGTCCGGCGTCAGCTTGCCGCGCCGTACCTCAACACCAACGGCGATCTCCCGGCCTGGTTCCTCGATCCTTCGCTGGAGCACCTCGTAGAGGCCGCGGTGGAGCATGGCGAAACCAACAGTCACATTAACCTGGCTCCGCAAGCCGTTCGTGATCTCGTGGCACGCGTCACGCGCGCCGTCGGCAATCCCGAAGTCCCGACCGCCGTGATCTCAAGTTCGGGATCGCGCTACTTCTTGCGGCAGCTCGTGGAACTGTCGGTCTGGAACCTCTTTTTCCTTTCCCACAATGAGATTCCTCCCGGCGTGCGGGTACAGTCTCTGGGAGTGATCGGCTAGCCATGGAAGTTAGATCGTACTATGCGTCTACGTTGGAAGCGGCGATGGCTTTGGCTCGTCGTGAACTCGGACCCGAAGCGCTGCTGATTCAGTCGCAGCGCACGGCGCCGGAATGGATACACCTCGGCAAATACGAGGCTGTGTTTGCGGGCGAAGTCCTTGCCCAACCCGCGAAACCGGCGGCTGCTCCTTCGTTTCCCATTCCCAAACCGGCAAACCCCAAAGCGACCCCGGTCGATCTGGTGGGCCGTTCCGACTTTCGCGATCGACTGCGAGCATCCAGCCCCTCGCGTCGCGCGCCAACTCCCGAACCCGTTCCATCGATCTCCTGCGATCCCGGATTAGGCCGCAAGGGATTCGCGACCACGGTCGCGCTGGTTGGTCCGGCCGGCGCCGGAAAAACCACCACCGCGATGAAAATTGCGCTGCGGCGCGGCCTTCTCGAATCGCGCACGGTCCGTCTGATTGCCTTCGATCCCTATCGCATCGGAGCGACGCGGCAGATGCAGCATTTCGCCGATCTGTTCAACCTCTCTTTTACCGACTGCGAGTTGATCGCCCAGCTCCAAACCGCGCTGGCCGGCGGCGAAGCTGCCCTGACCCTGATTGATACTCCCGGTTTCTCGTCGAATCAAGCTGACGAACGCGAGCAGCTCGCGGCCTGCTTGCGCCTCTTTCCTGAAGTCGAATCCCAACTGGTCCTTCGTCTGGACCGCAAACCCGCGGATAACCTCGTGGCTGTCGAGCAGTTCTCGTCATTCGCGGCCAGCCGCTTGATACTGACTGCCCTCGACGAAACCTTGGAACTCGCCGACGTTCCGGCGCTCGTCGCACGCGCCAATAAGCCCGTTTCGTTTTTAGGAACAGGTCAGCGCTTGCTCGAAGATATCGAATCGGCGAATCCGCAGCGTATGAATGAAGTGGTGCTGCATGGGTGGCCTAAGGCTGCCTCGGCGGCCGCATGACCACCATGTACGCCTGCCCGACCGAGACGGAGCCGAAGGAACGCCGCGACGCGCTCATCCTCGAACACCTCCCGCAAGTGCGGCTTATCGCCCGCCGGATTCATGAGCGCCTTCCCGACCGCGTGAGCATGGACGATCTGATTTCCAGCGGGGTCGTCGGTCTGATTGCCGCTATCGACAATTTCGATCCGTCGCTCAACGTCAAGTTGAAGACTTACGCCGAGTATCGAATTCGCGGCGCGATTATCGACACGCTTCGGGACCTGGATTGGGCGCCCCGCCAGCGGCGCAAGATGAGCCGCCAAATCGAGCAAGCCATCGCCGGCTTGGAACAGCGCCTCAGCCGGACGCCCACTGAAGAAGAGATCGCGGCCGAGCTCTCGATCTCGCTCGATGAGTATCATCGCTGGCTCGTTGATACGGAAGGACTGCAGATCGCCGACCTGGAAGTCGCCGGTGAGTCGGATGACTCGGGCTTCAGCGTTCTGCGTTATGTAGCCAGTCCGGAAAGCGATTCGCCCGAACGCCTGCTGGAGCGGTCTGAGCTGGAGCGGCTGGTCGCATCGGCGATCGAGCGCATTCCGAGCCAGGAGCGCACCATTCTAAGCCTCTACTATCACGAAGAGCTCAACCTGCGGGAAATCGCGGAAATCCTGGGTTTGCACCTCTCGCGCATTTCGCAGCTGAAGACCCAGGCCATACTCCGCTTGCGCGCCACGCTCGAGCCCCGGTGGCCGGGAAGGAAAGAACTCTAGAATGGAACTCACGGCTAAAGCTCTTCAAATGCGCGAATGGCTCCTGGCGGAGTGGCTGGAGAAACTCTGCCTGATTCTCGAGTCGATGGCGGATGAACGTCCTTCCGTCCAGCGCCTGGACACGGACGAGGGCGGCGCCGGTCCGAATTCCGACTGCACCGTATGGATGCAGACGTTCTCCGGTTTGTCTGAGGCGCCTATCTGGATCGCGGTCCACCCTTCCTTCGCGATTGCGTGCGGGCGGCGAACTTTGCAGGCCGCGGGTGTCGAGTCCGCCGACGAGACCGAGGCGGTTAACACCTTCTCGGAGATCCTGAGCCAGTCTTTATCCGCGCTCGGGCAAGCGATCAGCGCTCATCTGCTAGCCGAGGCCAATGCCGTCGATGGCGGCCCGGTCGACGCAGCTCCGCCGGATGTTCAGTGGATTGGCGCGCAGGCAAGTTTCAAGGACGAGCGCCTGGAACCATTCTGGATGGCCGCCGCGCCTGCGCTGCTCGAGAAACTTGGCGCGGGCGCTGCGTCCTCTCCGGCGGACGAAGCGAAAATCCCCGCTCCAATTGCGGCGGAACTGGTAGACGGCGCACCCCCGGAAACCGCCAACTCCAAGACTTTCGATTTGCTCCTGGATGTTGCCCTACCGGTTTGCATCTCATTCGGACGCACGTTTTTGCCGATTAAAGACGTTCTCAAGCTGACCACCGGTTCAATCGTTGAACTCGACCGGACGGTTTCGGAGCCGGTCGATGTAATCGTGAACAATTGCGTAATCGCGCGCGGCGAAGTCGTCGTGGTGGAAGGCAACTATGGCGTTCGCATCAACCAGATCGCGACCCGTTTTGACCGGCTGAAAACCGGCAGCGCGACCACGGAAGCGCAGAACGCTCTGGTGCAGCGATGATCCGCGAGATTTGCTTTTTCGCCGTGACCATGCTTTGCGTGGGCCTCTACGTCGCGTGGCGCGAGCGGCGCGTTCGCAGGTCATTGCAGCGCACAATCGCGGCCAATGTCGGCGCGGGAAATCCTGGCGCGGGAAACCCTGGCGCGGGAAATCCTGCCCCGGGAAACCCTGGCGCGGAAAATCCTGAGCCGCAGCAAGCCATCGAGTTCGGCGCGGTGATGCAGCTTGCGGTGGGCGCGGGACCCCAGCGCAGTCTCAAGGATCAGAGACTACTCGCTCAAGTGAATCAACTGCTCACTTTACGCGGATAGCAGTTTCTGACCGATATCGAGCACGCGTACTCTAGCCGAGAGCGTTGTGCGCTTCATCCGCAGAATATCCGCCGCCGCTTTCTTATTTCCGCCCGTGCGCTTCAAAGCCTTGGACAACAGATCGCGCTCCAAAGCGTTCATCGTCTCAGCGAAATCGAGCCCGTGTTCCGGAAGTTCCACCGGCGACCCTGAAGACTGGACACCGAGCCCGATCGAAGGGGAGGGTCCGTAGACGTCGGCAAGCATCCGAAAATCGCCCTCATCCAGAACAGCTCGGGTTCCGCTAAGGATCACTGCCGCGTATACCACATTTTCAAGCTGTCTCACGTTGCCGGGCCAGGCGTACGCCTCGAGCATCTCCCAGGCCGGCGGACTCAGCCGCTTCGCTTCCAGCCGCTCTTCTTCACACACCTTTTTCAGAAAGTGTTGCGTCAGCGCCTCAAGATCGGAAATTCGCGAGCGCAAAGGCGGCAATTCCAGCGGAACGACGTTCAAACGGTAATAAAGGTCCGCCCGAAACTCACCGCACGCTGCCTTCATCCGCAAATCGCAATTGGTAGCGGCAAGCACGCGCGCGTTCATCTTCAGGGTTTCCGAACTGCCTAGCCGCTGGAACTCGCGCTCCTGCAGCACCCGCAGCAGCTTGGCCTGAAGTTCCAGGGAGAGATCGCCGATTTCATCCAGAAACAGCGTACCGCCCTCAGCCTGTTCGATCCGCCCGACCCGGGCCTGAGAGGCGCCCGTGAACGCACCGCGCGTGTGGCCGAAGAGCTCAGCTTCCATCAATGACCCCGGTACGGCGCTGCAATTCAAAGCCACGAAGGGCGCGTCCGCTCGCGGTCCGGCATTATGAATCGCACGGGCGGCGATCTCTTTGCCCGTTCCCGTTTCACCGGTAATCAGAACCGTGCACCGGCGCGGTCCGACCAAACGAATCACTTCGGCCACCTTCTGAATGCCGCGGCTTTGTCCGACCATTGTTCGCCGCCATTCGGGAACCGTGGTCTGCTCCGGCCGCGATTCGCGACGGTTCGCCGGCGTCTTCCGGTCTTTCAGCGCCTTTAATAGGCGCGCTTTGATAACCTCAGATCCCTCATCTTCATCCAGGAACTGCGCGCCCCACGTTTTCCACGCAACGCTTTCATCGTTCTCCATTGCGCTCGATCGGATGAACACGGAACACGTTCTCGCTGTCGTTCGAACCAGTTCTGGAAACCCGGCATCCGCTTGCGTTTCGCCTTCAAATACGACGAGATCTTCGGGGCGAAATGGAAACTGAGGAGCCATTCCGATCGTAACCGTCACCAGCTTCATCCGATGTTCCAACAGAACCGCGGCCAGCCGGCGGGGAAGCTCACGCGCGGAATCCGCGGCTGCGATCCAAACCACGCGACCGTCAATCTCTCCGGCCCCTGCGTCTTTTTCGTTTGAAATGCACGACACTTTAAGCATTATCTTTCAAGAAAGTTGCCGGACAGGTATAAATTCTCCCTTTGATTGACCGATGTTGGTTTATGTCAGACGCGCGACACGTCGATATTCTTTTGGAGCCGGGGCACCGAGAATATTGGATTCAAAGCTTCCACCCGCGCCTGTTGATCGTAATTTCCAGGGGACGCCTCTGCCGGCATGCGAATCGTTTCGCTTGCTTTTGAGAAGATTGGAGTCCCGTTGCGACATCCGTTGTTCATAGATGCGCATCGCCACACCGGTTACTGCCCTAGATCAAGGCAATGCGCCGGAAAAACAAACCCCCGATCAACCGAACTCCGATATCGATCTTCTCGCGTTCCTGCCGCTTGTAAAGTCGATTGCGATCGGCATTCATTCACGTATTCCTTCGTACGCCAGCGTCGATCTCAATGACTTAATTCAGGCCGGTCTGCTGGGTTTGGTTCACGCCGGAAAGTCATACCGTCAAAGCCGCAATGTGCCTTTCGCCGTTTTCGCCCGCTTTCGGATTCGTGGCGAGATCATTGATACGCTCCGTCAAAGCGACGTTGCGTCACGCGGCCTCCGGCGGCTCGACAAACAAATGAAGGCAACCGAGGCAACGTTGCAAGCGCAGTTGAACCGCGAACCTACCGATAGTGAAGTGGCCGAGCGCATGGCCGCCCTGAACCCGTCCCAGCGCCCTGCAGGCCGGACCGAATTCCTGCGCCTTCCCCCGGTCACGCTGACGTCCTTCGATCAGGAATCTGCGGAGATAGCGGCGCAGGAGGGCCACGAGCCCACCCCCGATTCGTTTCACTCCGCGGAAGAAGCGCGGCGGATCCTCGACCAGGCGATTGCTCAGCTGCCCGCGCGCTCGCGCGAGCTCATCCGGCTGTACTATCACGGCGAGTTGACCATGCGCGAGATCGGAGCTTTTTTCCAGGTGAATGAGAGCCGCGTCTCTCAAATTCATCGCCGGGCTCTTGAACGTCTGGGCCGGTCGCTTAAGGCCGTTGGAATCGAATCCGCGCGAGAAATCTAAGCGCAGGCTAAAGAATACGGAAAACAGGCCGATACTTCTGTTAAGCGTGGGAGGAAACCCGCAGCCCGACCATGACCATTACAGACCTTGTAAGCCTCGGCGTCAACCCGACGGCACCCTCGACCGGCATCGGTTCCGCCGGAAGTTCGCAGCGTTCCACGCAACCAGCCACGTCATCGGACAACGTAAGTCTTTCGGGACTGGCGCAGCTGCTGCAGACCGGCTCGTCCGATCGAGCCGCGCGCCTCGCCTCGCTTTCCGCCGCGGTTCGTTCCGGGACCTATAGCGTCTCCCCGGAAGCGCTGAGCCGATCCGTCGTCAGTGAAACGATCTCCGCGACTCAACCCTACGCGAGTCAACAGTAATGGCGGACCATGCCGGGACTCTGATTCAACTCGATCTTGTTCGCAAGCTGCTAATTAACCCGACGACATCCTCGATGCAGGAGTGTCAGCGTTTGTTGGGGATCGTCATCAGTGCCGTTTCGAAGCGGCCGGGCGATGCGCCATCTCGGGCTGAGATCCGTAACGCACTGCGGCCGATACAGTTTCTCTTAAACAGCGCGAGTGCTTTCTGGGCCGGCCGGCAACTGTCTACGCTACCACCGCAGACCTACACGCCGGAAGGCCGTTTGTTGCCGGCGCCGTCGTCCGGTTCCGTTTCGGTCGAGGTCTGAGGCGATGGCTAGTCTCTTTGGCGCGCTCGACGCCTCCGCAAATACGCTGAACGCCTACACCCAGGCTTTGAACGTGGTTCAGAACGACGTTGGGAATGCATCCACGCAAGGTTATGCCGCCCAGAGCGCTATTTTCACCCCGTTGCCCTTTGACAATTTCGCCGGCCAGGGAGGCGGGGTTACTTACTCCGGATCGCAATCGCTCCGGAATGAACCCTCCGAACGAAATCTCCAGGCGCAGAACTCGGAACTCGGATCGGCCAACGCGCTCGTCACTTCACTGTCGAATCTGCAGACATCTTTCGACGTGACGGGCTCCACCGGTCTTTCGGCAGCGCTGCCGGCTTTCTTTACCAGCTTCGCCGCGCTCAGCCAAAATCCGTCGGACGAAGTGGCGCGGCAACAAGTAATATCAGCGTCGCAGGACGTCGCTTCGGCGTTCCAATCCACCGCGCAAGCCGTCTCCGACGCCTCGAATTCAGCCACGCAGCAGATTCAATCCACCGTTTCGGACATCAACAACCTGGCATCCCAGATTTCCCAGCTGAATCAGCAGCAGATGAACAGCCCCTCACCGGATCCCAACACGGACGCCTCGATCCACGCCGATCTCCAGAACCTCTCCTTGCTGACGAACATGACCTACTCCGTCGCGCCAAATGGTTCGGTGAATGTCCTCATCGGAGGCCAAACGCCGCTCGTGTCAGGCGCAACGGCTTATGCGATATCCGCCGGTTCGGCGCCCGTAAGCGCGACCGCCCCGCAACCCGGGGGCGTGCCGTCGGAGATCATTCAGGACAGCAACGGCACTGACATCACCAGCCAGATCACGGGCGGCAGCCTGGCCGGCACACTTCAATTTCGGAACCAGACAGTGCCTGGCCTAATCGGGGATACGCAGCAGACCGGTAGTTTGAACCAACTCGCGCAAGGCTTCGCCGACCGTGTGAATACGCTACTCACCGGCGGACAGATTTCGTCGGGTCCGCCGGCGGTCGCGGGTCAGGCTCTGTTCCAGTACTCTAGCCAGAACCCCGGCACGATCGCTCAGACGCTGAGCGTGACGGGAATTACGGGCGATCAGATTGCAACGATTGATCCGGGACCTCCATCGACCGCCAACGGGATCGCCGAACAGATATCGAACCTCAGCACATCGAGTGCTCCCTCGGACCAGATCAACGGCCTCACCTTCCCCGGCGACTATGGCCAGATCGCCGCCGGCGTTGGACAGCAGTTATCGAACGCAACGACCACGCAAACCCAGCAATCGCAAGCCGTCGCGCAGGCGCAGAACATGTTGAGTCAGGTTTCCGGCGTTTCGCTCGATACGGAAGCGGTGCAGCTCACCGATTTTCAGAATGCCTACGAAGCGACCTCCAAGATGGTGACCATTCTCAACGACCTGACCGAGACGACCATTAATTTGATACCCAGCTAATTTATGAGTTCCTTCTTCAACCCGAGCGCCCAGATTTTTCTGGCCAATCTTTCGGTCATCGAGACTAAGAACCAGACGGTGCAGGAACAGCTTTCGTCGGGCTATCAGATCAATCAAGCCTCGGACGCGCCGGACGAAATCAGCGACTTCCTTCAGTTGCAAGCCGGTGCGGCGCGCAACGCGCAGATCACGAGCAATCTGACTTCCGTGCAGACCAACGCGCAATCCGCGGATCAGGCGCTAACCAACGCGCAAGACTTGATCAACCAAGCGCTCTCGCTCGGTTCCCAAGGCGCAAGCTCAAACGTGACCGCGACCACTCGCCAGCAACTTGGAGCGCAGGTCCAGAGCATTTTTCAGCAGATTGTTTCGATCAGCCGGACCTCGGTTGCGGGCACTTACATCTTTAGCGGCGACGCGAGCCAGTCCCCGGCCTATCAACTCGATCCGTCCAGCGCCAACGGAGTAGACCAGTTGTCAACGGCCGGAAACACGATCCAAGCCGAAGATTCGAACGGCGCCGAGTTCCCCACCGGGCTGACCGCGCAACAGATCTTCGACGCTCGCAATTCGGACGGAAGCTACGCTTCCACGAACGTCTTTGCCTCGCTTACGAATCTGGCAAATGCGCTAAACACCAACAACACGGCTGGAATCACGAGCGCGATCAACTCGGTACAACAGTCGTCCACGTTCGTGGCCACGCAGCAGTCGTTCTACGGGACGGTCGAAAACCGGGTCACTCAGGCTCTAACCCTGGCGTCGGATCTAAGCGTGTCTCTAACCACTCAGATATCGAACATCCGCGACACGAATACGGCCGAGGCCGCCACCCAGCTCACGGCGGGCGCCACGGAACTGAACGCGGCACTGGCCGCACAGTCAAAAGCGCCGACCACCTCCCTGTTCAACTTCCTCGGATAGAGAATTCCGCGCCGCCGGTACTACTCGTTGCTAGAGCATGGCCAACCGCCAGTTAACCCAGCAGGAAATCGACGCGGTCTTTCAGAATCTGCAGAATCGCAATGCCGACGCTGAACAGAGCGGCAAAGCGATTCCGTTCGATTTCCGCCGCCCCGACCGCATCGCCAAATCGCAGCTCCGCTCGATACACCTGCTCCACGACAACTTCGTGCGCAATCTAGTGTCGAGCCTGTCGGCCTATCTTCGTTCCTATCTCATAGTCAATCTGGTAAGCGTCGAGCAGCTTTCCTACGCCGAGTTTCTGGAATGCCTGCCATCGCCGACCTGCATCGTCTCACTCGGCCTGAAGCCATATGACGGCAACGCCGTTCTGGAACTGAACTCCGCTCTGATCTTTCCGATCATCGAGATGTTGCTCGGCGGCAACGGCAAAAATTCGCTCCCCCTGCAGCGCGAGATCACCGAGATCGAACAAAACCTCCTGGAAGGCCTGTTTCGTATCATTCTGCGCGATCTCAAGGAGGCCTGGAAAGGAGTCACCGCGATCGATTTCTCGATCGAGTCGCAGGAAACCGAGCCTCAGTTCCTCCAGATTCTCGCGCCCAGCGAGGCGGTAGTCGCGATCGCGATTGAGATTCGAATCGGTGAGAGCGTTGGCATGATGAACATCGCCATGCCTTCCATCATCATCAAGATGATGCGCCAGAAGTTCGATCAGCAATGGTCGGTGCGAAAGACGGAGTCTACGGTTGCGGAGCAGCGGCGAATCCTGGAGTTGATCCGGCCGGCAACCGTGGCCCTCGACGCCCGTCTGGAAGGCCCTACTCTCCTGATGGGCGACCTGCTTCGTCTGGAGGACGGAGATACGCTCGCCTTCGATTATCCTGTGGGTCGCGACATCGTTTGCAACGTGAATGGAAAGGCAAAGCTTACCGGGCGGATCGGATCGAAAGAACGCAAGCTGGCATTCGAAGTGGGAGACGTCATTCGACCGCCCGCTCCTGTTGCCTTGGAAACCGGCGCCCCGCCGCACCCGGCCTAGCGTCCTCTATTGAATAGATTTCCTGCTCCATTTACCGCGTCTGGTCACATGCGCAAGCAATTCGAGGCAAACTTCAAATTCAAGATCGCTATGTGCGCCCCCGCTATCCATCCCGAGCTGTTCGTGAACACCCGCCAGAAGATCCTGCTGTTCTTCGATGAGCGTAGCGTATCGGTCCATGTATTGAATCTCCTTTTTCTTATCGGCGCGCCTAAGCGAGATTCGAATCCCGACCCTAAATTTTCTGCGCGGCCTAAAGTTACTCGTCCATTCCGGCGATTTCAGAGCAAGGGATCGCGATGATCGCGGTGACCCGGCTTAATTGTTCGGCGATCCTGCTGAACAGCGACCTGATCGAAACGGTAGAAACGACTCCAGACACAGTGATTTGCTTAACAAACGGGCAGAAAATCGTGGTCCTGGAACACGTGGACGAGATCCTTGAACGCATTCGTCGGTTCCGCCAATCCATCCACGAGCACCGGAGTATCTGATGCCGGAAAAATCTCCTGAAAAATCTCCTAAGGTTAAGCGCAGCCTGGATCTCAACACGGCGCTCGGTCTGGTGCTCGCGGTCGGATGTATCCTCTCCGGTTTGCTCCTGGAGAACGGAAAGCTCGCGGATATCGCTCAGTTTGCCGCCGGGCTGGTCGTGTTCGGCGGGACCATCGGCGCGGTGATGATCACCACGCCTTTGCCGCAAGTCGTCAGTGCCCTGCGCGCGCTGAACGGTGTTCTTTTCGCCGAGGTTCAGCCGGTCAGCGAAACTTTGGAAAAGATACTCGCCATGGCTCATCGCGCCCGCCGTTTTGGAATTGCGGTCCTGCAAGACGATGCAGACGCAATCGACGACGGCTTCCTGAAGAAAGCGGTGGGCCTGGTAGCGGATGGAACTGACCTCCGTGAGTTGCGCGCCATCCTGGAGCTCGAAATCGAAGCCGAAGCCGGCCGGGTCGAAAGCACGGCGCGCGTCTGGGAGACCGCCGCCGGATACGCGCCCACCGTCGGCATCATAGGAGCGGTTCTTGGACTCATCCAGGTGATGAAGCACCTGGAGCACCTGGACGAAGTAGGGCGCGGGATCGCAGTTGCTTTCGTGGCCACTCTATACGGGGTATTCAGTGCGAACATTCTTTTCTTGCCTGTCGCCGGTAAGTTGAAGGCCGTCGGTGAGGGAGCCGAGAATCTGCGTCGGATGATGTTGGAGGGCGCGGTCGCTATCGCCGACGGAACCAACCCAACGCTCATCCGGATCAAACTGGAATCTTTTCTTCCAAAGTCGTCCCAGAAAGCTGCCGCCGGGAAGCCGGAAACCGGAAACACTGAGACCGCACCCAAGGACATGCGATCCAAAGTCGCGGCTTAGAATGACTCGCCGAAAAACCTCAAGCGGGCCGAACCACGAACGCTGGCTCGTCTCGTACGCCGACTTCATAACGCTCCTGTTCGCTTTCTTTGTCGTCCTCTTCGCTTCGTCTCAAGATCGCAAAAAAGTCCGGCAGGTGTCCGAGTCGGTTCAAGCCGCCTTCCAGGGAAAGGCCGCGCCGCACGCCAACTCGCAGTCCACTCCGGCGGGTTCGCCCCAGCCGGTAAGCTCACCCAAGCCGGTAAGCCTGGACCCCCCGCTGCAAAAGCTGTTACGCGATCTCGATAGCGAAATCCGCAGCGGCAAAATGCAGGTTCGCATGGGTGACCGAGGCCTTACCATTTCACTCAGCCAGTCAGCATTCTTTCCGTCGGGAACGGACACACTCGACCCTTCCGCCTACCCGATTCTCCGTAAGGTAGCCGCCGCGATTCGCGGACTCCCGAACGCGATCCGCTTCGAGGGACATACCGATTCGATTCCCATCCGTACCCCGCGCTTTCGAAGTAACTGGGACTTATCCGCCGCCCGCGCAATCGCCGTAATGGAGCGTATGGACGAGGAAGAAGAGATTCCGCGGGAGCGCATCGCCGTTTCCGGTTACGCGGACACCGCTCCGGTCGAGTCCAACGACAGCGAGGATGGGCGTGCCCGGAACCGCCGCGTGGATATTGTGCTTCTGAATGCGGCAGCCGCGGCCCGCGAACCGGCCGGTAATCGCTAACCGCGTTGGCTTCTTTGGTTTCGATTCGCTACCTCTCCCCCTAAAGTCCGCTGAACAAAGCGAAAGTCGTTCATACGGCTATTTATGAAGGGCTTGCCGAACCCCGTACTTTCAGCTTCTGTAAAGAACCGGTGGAAACCAGCCGATGCGTATGGAGGAGAGGTTGTTCGATTGGAACTGGACGCGGTTAACGAGCGCGGGAACGCTGAGGCCGGCCTGGCCTCCGTTTTGGGAACATTGGTTTCCACGTTCAGCCGGGCGCCCGTCATGCACGGCAAGAGGATGCGCGATTTGCTGAACCTCAGCCCGGAGGGCTTTCTGGTCGCAACCGTGTCGGCACTGCATCACTCGGCCGACCCGCAAGGTTATCGTTACCTTGTAAAGCTACTCGCAACTCGCGGTCTCCTAATTCCGCTCCTGGGTGATACGACGCTTCCGCTCAGTTTCGCTCTGAACCTCGCACGCACGGTAAAAATAGAACCTCAGCTTCACTTCCGTCTCACCCGAACGTTAGCCGACAGCGTGCTTGAATCGCGCGATCTGCCTGAAGACACGGCATGCCGCCTTCTTGAAATTCTCTGCGCGATCACTGAGTTCGCCGGACTCCAACTCTTCCTCCGGCAGATACTCTCCCATCCGAGCGCTCGTATCCGCTCGAAAGCCGGACTTCTCATTAGCCGCGGTCCCGCTGGCGCACGCGCCGTGGAGAAACTGCTCCTCGACGAGAATGAACGCGTCCGGGCAAACGCGACCGAGGCGCTATGGGACTGTGAACCGGAGCATTCACTGCCGTTGTTCTTGCGCGTTTTAAACGATCCACACCATCGCGTGGTGGGAAACGCGATTGTTGGGCTCTACCGCTGCGGAGATCTTCGCGCCTTTAATGCGATTCTTCAGCTCATCAGTCATCCGGATCCAATGTTTCGTGCAGCCGGTGTCTGGGCCATGGGCCGCACCAAAGACCCTCGATACTTGACTCAACTCGCCCGCATGCTTGCCGAGTCATCCGGTCCGGGAAGAAGAGGCCTGTTTAATGCCGTGAACTCCATCAAGAAGGCCGCGGTCACCCGCGCTTCCAACCCGCCGCTCAAGGTGACTGTGCTCCGGACAGATGCGAACGACGAGCGGAAAATCACGATTTATCTGGTAATCGAGGGCCCGAATATTTCTGAACCGCCGCGCGTTCAACCAACCGGGATGGCGCTCTTCGCCGACGGCTCTCCGGTCACCATCGTCGAGTGCATTGAGAAGAGCTCAAACTCGGCCACCCTCGGTATCGTGCTGCCTGGTCGTATGGACGGCAATGAACGATTCGATCAGTGTGTGGAGGAAGCCGTCTCCGCCTGTCTGAAGAATAAATCTAAAAGAGAGCCTTGGAGTATCGCCTACTACGCGCCTGCGCCCACGGGCGCGACCCGGCTTCCCGGGGCCGAACCCGCTTCTACACCGGCGCCGAAGAGCCTCGCAGCCGGATCTCCGTACACCATTAGCAGTGATTCGTTGCGCCGGACCCTGAACAGCCGGACCTCGGAAAACAGTCCACTGCCCGTTTGGTTTGACGCGGCGTCAGCTGCAATAAGCGGCGTAATCCCCGCCCGCGACTCCCGGCACCTGATCACCTTCGTTCGATTGAGTGCCGAAATCGATTCAGAATCCATCGAGCGTCTGCAGATGCTCGCCCTGGATAAGCACGTTGCTGTCCACGCACTCTGTCTCGAGACCGACCGGCGAATCTCGCACCTATGCCACACCACCGGAGGCCAGTGCCGCGTCATCCAATCCGTTGAAGATATTGAGCCCCAGTTGCTGCTCGTTTACGCGTCCATCAAGAGTTGTTTCGCAGTCACCTTCTTGAAATCCGGCGTCGCCGACCCGATGCCGAAAACCATCGGGATTCAGGTCTTCAACGATACCCAATTCGGTCAGACCGAGTGGCACCCTTAATCCGGCGCCAAACGGGATGCACAGACGCTTCTCGACATCCCGTCCGAAGAGCTCAAGCGGCAATGTTTTGCCGCGGTTACCATTTCTTGCCTTTCGTAAGTCCGCAACTCGTTGCAAACAAACCCACAGACTTGGCTGCCGGCGTGCCTTGAGAGTACTCGTGCTGGACGGACTCTCCAATCAGATTGAACACTATATGGATCTGCTGAGCGCTCGCCAGCGATTGGTCGCGTCCAACATTGCCAACGCCGCCACCCCGGGATATAAGACACAGGATATCGATTTTCGTCAGGAATTCGAGAATGAGCTTCCCAACTCCACACCCGTTTCCGAAGACGTGATCGGACTGAAAACCAAGAACGACGGCAACAACGTCAGCATTGACCGCGAGTCCCGGATGCTCTCCGAAACGGCCTTGCGATTCAGCCTCGCCTCGCAAATGCTGCGCAGCGAAATCCGCACGCTCAAGAGCGCCATCAACGAAGGGAAATCCTGATGGGTCTTTTTTCCGCCATTTCAGTGAGCGCGTCGGGAATGGACGCGCAGCGCACTCGCGCCGAGCTCATCACGGAGAACCTGGCCAACGCCGAAACGACACGTACGCCGGAAGGCGGTCCGTACCGCCGCAAAGATGCCGTGTTCTCGGCCGATGACGTGGGCGAGCCCTTTTCCGGAGCTTTTCAGAGTTCATTGCAGGCGACCGGAGTCACCGTGTCCGAAATCGTAACCGATACGCGCGACCCCGAGCGCCGGTTTATGCCGGGCCACCCCGATGCCGACGCGGATGGTTATGTCGGCTTTCCCCGCGTGAATCCCGCGGAAGACATGGTTGACCTGATTGATGCATCGCGATCGTATCAGGCCAACGTCGCTGCCATTTCCGCCGTGAAGGACATGATTCAACGCTCCATTGACCTCTTCAAATAGGCAATAAACCGAGCCCACCATGATTCTCCCCATCAGCGCACCTTCCGTCAGCTCCATTCCCGCTATAACGCCGAGCGAAAGCAAGCCCGGTGTCTTTCAGGATCTGCTGAACGCATCCATCAACAAAGTCGAATCGGATAGCGCGCAGGCCACCCATGCCGTGCAGCAGTTCCTCTCCGGCGAAACCAACGATGTGCATAAGGTCGCGATCGCCGGACAGCGCGCCGAACTGTCGTCCGAACTCTTCCTGCAGGTGAGAAACAAGATCATCTCCGCGTACCAGGAAGTAATGAAGCTGCAGATGTAATGCGCTTCTTGCTGCGTTAAACACGCTCCCGCAATGGATCAGCTCCGCAAGCTTCTCTCGACTCTCGATTTCCGTCAGCGCATCAGCATCGGCGTTGCGGCTATCACTGTCTTCGCGAGCATCTTCGGATTGAGCCACTGGCGCAAAGAAAGCGACTTCAAGCCGCTCTACACGTCGCTCGCGCCCGAAGACGCCGCTCTCGTTATCCAGAAGTTGAAAGAAGCCGGTTCCGATTACCGGGTCTCGGAAAGCGGCACGAGCGTACTCGCCCCATCCGCCCGCGTCCCCGAGTTACGTCTGGAACTTGCGGCCGCCGGAGTTCCGCGCACGGGCCGCATCGGATATGAGCTTTTCGACAAAACGAACCTGGGCGCCACCGAATTTGCCGAGCACCTGAATTATCACCGCGCGCTGGAAGGCGAACTGGAGAGGTCCATCGGTTCGTTGTCGGCGGTTGACCAGGCGCGCGTGCATCTGACTTTTCCGCGCGAGTCTGTATTTCTCGATTCCAGAGAGCCTGCCAAGGCGAGTGTCCTTCTCAAGCTTCGACCCGGCGCCCAGCTATCCGCGCAAAACATAGCCGCTGTCACGAATCTGGTCGGCAGCGCCGTGGAGGGGCTCGCTCCGGAAGCGGTCACCGTCATGGATATGCGCGGCAATCTACTGAATCGCCCGCATCATGATCTCAACGGCGACGCGCCTTCCGAAGCCACGCTCGAATATCGCCAGAAAGTCGAGAACGATCTCCTCGCCAAAATCAACGCAACCCTGGAACCCCTCCTGGGGACGGACCGCTTCCGCGCCGGCATCTCCGTCGATTGCGACTTCACCAGTGGAGAGCAAAGCGAGGAAACGCTCGATCCCAATAAGTCCGTCATGCTCGCATCCCAGAAGACGGAAGAACAAACGGGAGGCTCGCTCGCGTCCGGCCAGCCCGGTACCGCTTCTACGCTTCCGCGCCCTACCTCGCGTCCCGGGTCCAGCGGATCTGGACTTTCGCGGCGAACCGAAAATATTCAGTTCGAGTCGAGCCGGGTCGTGCGGCACGTCAAGCTGGCGCAGGGAACCATTAAGCGCATGTCGATCTCCATCCTGGTCGCGCATGAGGTCCACATGGAGGGCACGGGGAAGAAAGCCAGGCGCGTCGTCACTCCCCCGCCGCCGGAAACGTTGAAGGCCATTCACGAACTGGTCGCCGCGGTCACCGGCTTTTCAACCGAGCGCGGCGACCAACTCGTCATCGAGTCCCTTCCGTTTGATGCGAGCCGCGACATCGATCCCGGAATGGGCGCGCCCGCCCCGGCCCCCGTCGATACGCGCGTTCCGTCGTCTCTCCGGCCGTTTTTCCCCAGTTTCGACTTGCTGCTCACGGTAGCCGCCGCGCTCGCCGGTCTTCTCGTTCTGGCGATCGGGATCTCGTTCCTGTTGCTCAAGAGTAAAACCAAAAAGAAGGCTGCCCTCTCCAAGACTCTGACCGCGGAAGAGCTGCGGTCTCAGATAGAAGCCGAGTTTGCCAACAAAAAAGCGCTTCAGGACGCGCACCAAATTCAGCAAGAGCACGAAATGCTCAACACCATGAATGTCCAGGTGAACACGACAAAAAAGGCTGAAGTCCTGGTGCGGCACCTTCGCGAAAACATCGCGAAAGACTCGCAAGCCACCAGCAACGTACTCCGGTCCTGGTTGAACAACACGGAAAGCCATTAGCCAATCGTCTATGATCACCAACACCAGTCCCGCTCCGGTCATCTTCAGCGGCGTACGAAAAGCCGCGATGCTGATGGTCATTCTGGGCGAGAAGACCAGCGCTGAGCTCGCCCGGTGCTTCTCCGAAGACGAACTTCAACTCGTCAGCCGGGAAATCGCGCGCGTGTCGCAGATCAGCTCCGAAGAAGCGGATGCGGTCCTCGATGAATTTCAGCAAATGATGATGGCGCGGGACTACGTGATGAAAGGCGGCCTCGATTACGCCAAGAAGATGCTCATCACCGCCTTCGGTCCCGACCACGCCAAGAAGCTGGTCGATCGCATTATAAAAGCGTTGGGCCATGATATCGCTAACTTTGACGTCCTGCACAAAGCCGATCCCCAACAACTGGCGAAATTCATCCATAGCGAGCACCCCCAGACGATCGCGCTTATTTTGTCCCATCTCAGCGCTTCGCAGGCGGCCGCACTGCTGTTTTCGCTCCCCGGCGAACTGCGCGCCGATGTCGCCTTGCGCATGGCCAACCTGGATCAGATCTCGCCGGACGTCATCAATAAGATCGCCGGGATCCTCGGTCAGAAGCTCCAGGCGCTCGGTGAGTTCAGCCGTGAATCCTATGGCGGCGTGAGAGCTGTCTCCGAGATGTTTAATCGTCTCGATTCCACCACGAGTAAAGAGATCCTCGACTCCATTGAAGAAACGGACCCCGACCTGGTGGAAACCATTCGCCACATGATGTTTGTCTTCGACGATCTCCTGTTGGTCGATATCAACGGCATGAAAGAGATCACTTCGCGCATCGACCGCAAAATTCTTACCGTCGCGCTCAAGGGCACCAGCGATCAACTGAGGGATCACTTCCTTTCCACGCTTTCCGCGCGCGCCAGCGAGATGCTTCGCGAGGATATGGAAGCCCTGGGCCCTGTGAAAATCAGGGAGGTGGAGGCCGCGCAGCAGCAGATCATCTCTCTCTTGCGCCAGCTGGAAGCTGATGGCGTGATCAACATGAAGGGTTCGGTAGGCGAACAGTATGTTGTCTAAAGTGCTCCCGCGCGAGGGCGCGGAGGGAACCCGGTCGTTCGTCTATCATCCGGTCGGGCCGGTGGTCGGGGGGAGTGCCCCCAACTCTTCTCGAAGCGGCCAGCACGCCGCTCCGCAGAACGCGTCCGCGGAACAGGAACTCAACGCTCTCCGCCTCAAAATTGCCGAGATGGAACGTGTTCATCCGGCGCAGCTCGCCGAAGCCAAACTATCCGGCGCGCGCGAAGCCGAAGCGGCTGCCCGCTTGAAAGCGGAAGGCGCGATCAAGCCGGTTCTCGAGAATCTGGCTGCGGCCATACAGACCCTGCTCACCGCGCGTGCGCGAGGCCGGAAAGAACTCGAAGCGGAAGCCGTTCAACTTTCGCTCGCCATCGCGCGCCGTGTGTTGCGCCGCGAGCTGACGGTCGACACCGGCGCGCTGGAAGCTCTCATCGCCGGCGCTTATGACCGCGTCTCCCGCCAGGAAATCATCCGGGTCGTTGTCGATCCCGCCCTCGCCGCGCCCGTAAAAGAGACGCTCGCCAAGCTTTCCACGCGCCAGATCGAAGTGTTTGTCGACCCCGCGCGGGAACGCGGCACGCTGGTGTTCGAAACCGTTCGCGGCACGCTGGACGCATCCGTAGATTCGCAATTCCGGGAGATTGAGCTTGGCCTTGCCGACCGTCTTAAATCACGCTGAGCCCCGCGCCTCCCTCGCCCCGTTTCGCGATTTCGTCAACAGCTTCGACCCCGTCGTCTCCTGCGGGACCGTGACCGAACTGATCGGCTTGCTGATCGAATCCAGTGGACCCTCAGCGGCGATCGGCGACTTCTGCACCATCCATACCCAGGGCGGCCGCGTCATCCGCGCGCAAGTCGTTGGATTCCGCAACGGCAACGTGCTCTCCATGCCGCTCGAGGAAGCCGACGGGCTGAGTCTCGGCGACGCCGTTATTGCGCGCCCCGGCGCAGCCACCGTCCCGGTCGGCCCCGGCCTGCTCGGACGAGTCATCGACGGCTTCGGTGTTCCGATGGATGGCCCGCCCATAGAAGCTGCTGAATTCTGCCCGCTGTACCGCCCTCCGGAAGGTCCGCTGCAGCGCGCTCACATTGAGCAGCCGCTCGTCACGGGAATCCGCGCCATCGATGGATTGCTGCCGTGCGGCAAGGGTCAGCGCATCGGGATTTTCGGCGGCAGCGGTGTCGGCAAGAGCACTCTCATCGGAGCCATGGCGCGCCAAAGCGAAGCCGACGTCAGCGTCATCGCGCTCATCGGCGAACGCAACCGCGAGGTGCGCGGGTTTATCGAGCACGAACTCGGGGCCGAGGGCATGAAGAAGTCGGTCGTGGTCGTCGCCACTTCAGACCGTCCCGCCGCTCTCCGCGTTCGCGCCTGCTTCGTCGCCCTCGCCATCGCCGAGTACTTCCGTGACCAAGGCAAGAACGTGCTGCTCGTGATGGATTCCGTGACGCGCTTAGCCATGGCGCAGCGTGAGATCGGCCTCGCCGCCGGTGAGCCGCCCAGTCAGAAAGGCTACACCCCGTCCGTGTTCCAGTTGCTGCCCAAAGTCTGCGAGCGCGCCGGCAATTTCAACAAGGGTTCCATTACCGGATTCTTCACCGTCCTGGTTGAAGGCGACGATTTCAATGAGCCCATTTGCGACGCGGTACGCGCGATTCTCGACGGCCACATCATTCTCTCGCGCGAACTCGGCGCCGCGGGTCACTTTCCCGCCATCCAGATTCTCGATTCCGTCAGCCGGTTGCAATCCAAACTCGCGACACCGGCACAGAAGGAGCACTCGCGCAAGATTCGCGAGGCCTTAGCCGCGTACCGTCAGGCTCAAGATCTGATCCAGCTCGGCGCGTACGCCTCCGGTTCGAACCCGCGCCTGGACGCCAGCATTCGCGCCCGTGAGGACATGATGCGCTTCCTCCGTCAGGATTCGAATGAGCCTTCGAACCTGGCGCACACTCTGGACGCGCTCGGCAAAGTAGCCGCCACCCTGCCCGCGTGAAAAAGTTTTCGTTCAGTCTCGACCGGGTGCTGGCGTGGCGGCGATCCGAACGCGAGCTCGTCCAGGCCGGCCTGGGAAAGCTGATCGCCGAGCGCGAAGCTCTCGCGCGCCGCGCCGATTCGATCCGCGGCGAGCGTGCCGCATATGAGCGCTCCCTCGCCAACGCCTTGCATTTCGATGGCGGGTCTGTACCGACCCTTCCGAACTGGCACACCCGCGTCGATCGCTCGTTAACCGAACTCGCCGCGCAGCTTGATCAGACGCGCGTGCGCATGGAGCAGCAAATGGAGCGCTTACGCGAAGCCGAACTCAAGGTGAAGCTGCTCGAAAAATTGCGCGACCGGCGCTTGGACGACTGGAAGACCGCGCTCAATCTGGAAGAAGAAAACCAGGCGGCGGAAGCGTATCTCGCGCGCTTCGCTAGACTGAAAAGAGCACCGGACGCGGGCGCGTAGCTCATCTGGATAGAGCATCGGCCTTCTAAGCCGAGGGTAGCAGGTTCGAGTCCTGCCGCGCCTACCAACCGTAACGTTCGTTAACCCTGCGCCCATCCCCGCGACGTCGAATCCGAATCCGCAACCGAATCGGTAACTAAACCGAACCGATAACTAAACCGAACCGGGATAACTAAACCGAACCGGGATAACTAAACCGAACCGGTAAACAAACCGAACCGGCAAACTAAACCAAATCGGTAACTGAGCCGCGACAGTAATGGAGCTGGTGCTCCGGAAAAGAACCTTCAAATGCTCTTACCCCAGGTGACCCACCACTCCGCCCGCACTCCTCCTCGATTCGACGGACGAACCACGCGGCACGAAGTCTATGGGATTAGCCAAGCCAGGCATTCACCTCGACGGTGCTTGTCAGAATCTCGCGGCTAAGTAGGCCATCGCGCTCCTCGACCGGCAAACTCTCAAGGTAACGCCGGCCGGATGGTATA
>NZ_CAJCHS010000135.1 GCF_903970205.1 Nevskia soli
GCAAAATACCACATACTGAGCCGCGACGGTGACGGAGCGGTTACAACCTGGGCATCCGCTTTCTCGCGGCAAAAGCATTCGAAAGGTTCTTTTCCGGAGCACCAGCTCCGTTACCGTCGCGGCTCAGTATGCTGACAGGTGTTTTCAGATCAACACGGATAAAACCATCTGTGTTTATCTGTGTCCATCTGTGGCTAATTGGTTTTTCGACATCAGTTTCCGTTGACAAACAGTTGAACATTGGCCTGGCTCCGGCTAGGTCCGATGGACACCACGATCTGGGGATTTGACGGAGCCGCGTCCGGTATCTTCAAGTTGATCTGATAAAGTCCCGACTCACCGGGTGTCGCTCCCGCGTAGTTTACCTGTGCCGGATCGACGGGCTCTCCATTCAAGGTGAGAACAAGCTGCTTGAAATTGGCCGCGATCATCGGAGCGGCGGCTACCGCGGGCATAAAATCCAGCGCGTCCGGAATCGTGCGGCCAAGACCGAGGCAGTAGATCACGATCCACTCGCCGGGCTGTGCCGGCGCCGACGACGTCAGAAGCGTGCCGTCCAGATGAGTGGCGATGGCATTCCCGTTGTTGTCCGCGAACAAGGTAGGCGCGGTAAGGTCGAGAGTAATCGGTACGTTCGGTCCGCTAAGTCCGTCGCGGCCGATGACCAGGTTGAGGGTGCCAGGGTTGAGATGATTGGGGATCAGCAAGTTGATCTGGGTCGGAGAGACGTAGTAAAGTCCGCACTGGCCGCCGTCGATGTAGACCGTTACGCCGCCTAGAGACAGCGGAAGTCCGCCGGCATAGAGCGTGCCGGCCGTGACCGCGGTCGTCCCGAACGAGAGGTTCGTCCCGAAGACCGTTGCGATGGTATTCGGTGCGAGTGCGCCGGGCAGATAGGATGCAGCGTTGACCACCGATGCCGAGGTGTAGGTCAATGCGGGCGGGTTTACGCTGCTCGCCCATGCGGCGCCCGCCGTTAATAGCGCGGAGAGAATTGGGGTGGAAGCGCGGTAACTGTTCACGCTAACTCATCGCCGGAATGCTTCGAAATTTCTATTCTCCTCTCGCAACTTGGAGGCGTATCCCGCGCGGCCGCGCGGCCGATGCGCGCTTTTCGAGATTCAGCGCTTTTCGGGAGATGGTGGTCAGCGGCAGCGTTTCCAGATCGTCGACCGTCGCGCTCTTGAGCCCGTCGGGGGTGACGTCTGGGGTGACGTCCGGGGTGACGTCGAGTTCGCCTCGATATACGGCTATCGTGAAGCGCGTATTCACAATGGAATGGCGGAAACTTCCGCAGAGCGACAGGACCACGCCGGGAACATCGGCCGGGTGAGGCAGTTCCCAGAAATCTGCCATCCGGCTTTCGCGGGCCGCACGTTGTTTGAGCAGCCAACCAGCGCCGCATCGAACGACCGCAACCTCTGCCTCGGCGCGGGCAACCGCAGGTTTCGGACGCTTCATGGGAAGCTCATCCTGCCGCCCGGTCTGCCGGGCCAGACAGTGCTTCGAGACCGGGCAGACGAGGCAATGCGGCGACCGCGGCAGACAGACGGTGGCGCCCAGTTCCATCATGGCCTGATTGAAATCGCCGGGCCGTTGCGGCGCGAGCAGGCGCTGATCGGCATCACGGAAGCGCGCCCGGGTCGATTCCGCGCCGATGTCGGAAGCATCCGCCGTAAGCCGCGCAAGCACGCGCAACACGTTTCCATCGACGGCGGCGTGAGGAAGATCGAGCGCGATGCTGCTCACCGCCGCCGCGGTATAGGCGCCGACTCCCGGCAGGGCGCGAACCTGCTCATAGGTTTCAGGATTTTGCGCCGTAATGGCCGCGGCTGCTTCCCGCAGATTGCGGGCTCGCGAGTAGTATCCAAGACCGCTCCACGCGGCGAGAACCTCCGTCTCGGGCGCCCGCGCCAGCGCGGCAGCGTCCGGAAAGCGAGCCATGAAGCGTTGGAAGTACGGAATCACGGTCTCGACGCGCGTCTGCTGCAGCATGAACTCCGATACGAGCACGGGCCAGAGAGCTTTCGACGCGCGCCAGGGAAGATCACGCGCATTCTGGTCATACCAGCGGAGCAGATCGCGCCGGAACGCGGCCGTGTCGCGAATCATTCTAATTTAGAAGCGCAAAGGGCGCGGTTTCGCGCTCCGTTTTGCGCGAGTTCCTCAAACGTATTAGTCGTCTTCGTCAGCCGGCAACACCGCAACGAATTCGCCCAGCACGCGGTAGCGATTTTCGAAGCTCTCCGGATCGAGTTCGAATGACGGAAACTCGGGGTTCAGCGGCTCCAGACGGATGGCGGCATGTTCCCATTCAGCATCCTCATCCCCATCAACCCCGGACTTCACGCGTTTCACGCTCGAGTACTTCTTGACGGTGAACCGCGCGCTGGTATCGGTCGCGCCCAATTCCTCGATCAGCAAACGCTTGCCCTGGCGGCTGCCGGCCGGTATGCGCCGGAAGACGGTGAGCGATCCGTCGGGAATCAGCGGCTCCATCGAGCGGCCCACCACGCGCACGGCGAACAGATCGGGCGAGGGACGCAGGCTCTTTACAACCCCCGGAGGCATGCGCACCCATTCGACGTCGGTCTCGGAAACCTCCATGTCCTCGCCGAACTTGGTGGCGGCTGCCCGCAGACCGTAGAACGGGAGGTGCGTTACAAAGGGCTTTACGCGCGAATCGATGTGCGCCTCGAATAAGCGATCCAGCAGGCGTCCCGGATTGCGCCCGTAAGCCATTTCGCGCTCGGAGATCCGCACGAACCCGCTGAGCGAGTCCTCCAGACTCGCCAGGAATTCCGCCGCGCCCACTGCGGCCGCACGAGCGTCGAAATCGGACTGGAGGAACGACGCGTATTCTTCGTCTTCCGGCGTCAGCCCGAGTTCGCCGATATCCTCACGGAATTTGAAACGCAGCGACTCGGAAAGCGGGTCGAACAACAAAACGCCGAACGGGATTTGGGGAGATTGCGGAGGCGCCAGCGACAGCACGAGGAATTCGGCTTTCGATCCCGCATTGATCGCTATGACGCCGGCCATAAGCTTAGTGTATGCCAGTTGGGGCCGATACTGGCCCGTGTTGGTACCGGGTTACCCTCCAACCGGGGCCGGATAGTAGCCCTTGCGGAAGCGGATCTTTACGTTGGGCAAATCGACGGCGACCTTGATGTTATGAAAGACCTTGTCGTTGGCGGCCGCTGTCGCATCGGGCGTGTAGCGCAGCACGTACTGGGTGGTGATCTCGCCGGCGATATCGGCGATCGCGTGATAAATCCCGCTCGAGATTTCACCGGCATATCCGCCGCCGCCCACGGTGAACACGTAGTTGCCGTCATCCGAAGGTTTGGACAGATAGCCCGAGACATCCTTGTAAAGGCTATTGAGCGGATACTCGACGCGTCCGCCGGTTTCTTCGCATAGCCGGCGTAGATTGTCGTCGCCTTCGGTCGCGAACCCGAATGCGATCGTGCTCATTCCATAAATCGTCACCAGATTGCGCTGCGCGATTTCGAGCACTTCGGCCAGCGAGTGCTTGCTGGCGGTATCGTGTCCATCGCCCAGCACGATCAGGATGCGCCGCGGTTCGAAAGGCTCGCCGTTCACTACCTTTCGGTTTAGGCACGAGGCATAAACCGCATCGAACAACGCCGATCCGCCGCCCGGTTTCATCTTGCTGATCTTGTCCAGCATCTTTTCCGGATCGCTCGAGGTGTCGACTTCCAGCTGCGCGACGTTGCCGTAGGTGATCAGGTATCCGGCATATTTTTTGTCTCCCGGAAGCAGATTCTGGACCATGTCCGAAAGCGCTTCCCGGTATTTGTCCCAGTGGATCTTCATGCCGTTCGACATATCGACCAGAAAGCCCACAACCACGGGCTGATTCCGGTCGCGCGAGAAGTAGCTGATGTTCTGCGGCTGGCCTTCGTCGGTGATATGGAAGTCGTTCTTTTCGAGATCGGTGACGAACCGGCCTTTCTCGTCGGTTACCGTAACCGGAACGATGACTTCGTTCACGCGCACGCGGATGGGTGGAGATTCCTGCGCGCCCGCTTCATTTATCAGCAACGAAAACGGGAAAATCAAGGCAAGACCGGCAGCAAGAACGCGACGAAGCATGGGCGTGTTCTTTCAGTGTAGCGGCTTTTCAGGAACCCGCGCAAAACGGAGCGCGCCCCGCGCCGCCAGGGGTTGTTCTGAAAACACCTCCCAGCATTCTGAGCCGCGACGGTAACGGAGCTGGTGCTCCGGAAAGAACCTTTCGAATGCTTTGCCGCGAGAAGGCGGGATGCCCATGGGCAACCGCTCCGTCACCGTCGCGGCTCAGAATGCGGTATTTGCATCGACTCAAAAGCGCAAAGGGCGCGATCCCGCGCCGCCAAACCTTAAAGGAACTCGTGAAAGCTTGGCGGCGCGGGGCGCGCTCCGTTTTGCGCGAGTTCCTTAGAAGACCATATGTGGTTCACGAGTCCCTTTACGGTTCGGCGGCGCGGGGTCGCGCCCTTGCGCGCGCTTTCCTTGACCCTCTGTTACGCTGAAACCTTCAGTGAACTCGCCGCTCCAGTTTCATCTGGAACAGTACGATGGGCCGCTCGACCTGCTCCTCGATCTGATCCGGAGCCAGAAAATCGATATCCGCGACATCCCCATCGCGCACATTACCGCCCAATACCTTGCGTATCTGGACGCCGCGCGCGAGCGCGATATCGATCTCGATGCGGAGTTCATCTTCATGGCCGCGACCTTGATCCACATCAAGTCGCGCATGCTGCTGCCCACCGATCCCGCGCTGCAAGAGCCGGGTGAGGCCGGCGAAGATCCGCGCGAAGCGCTGGTCCAGCAGCTGCTGGAGCACGAACGTTATAAGAACGCGGCCCAGATGCTCCGCCAAAAGCGGCTCATCGAAGAGAATGTCTGGTCCAATCCCCGCATTCAGGAATTCGTCGCGGCGGATGACGATCCGGGCCTCGATGTCAATCTCTACGACCTGATTAAGGCGTTCGGAGAGGTGCTGGACCGCGTCAAAGCGCGCCCGGTTTATGAGGTGACGGCCGAAGAGGTCAGCATCAGCGACATGCTGCTGCATTTGCGGTCGCTGCTGGAACACACGCGCCAGGATAAGCCTCTGTTTATCCTTCAGGTACTGGAGCGGCAGCGCTCGCGCCGGGCCATGATTTGCCTCTTTTTGGCCGTACTGGAGCTGGTCAAACGGCAGGCCGTCGAAATCGCTCAAAAGGAGTTGTTCGGCGAGATTGCCCTGCTGCGAAGCCCAACGTTTGAAGAGGCGTTTCGCGCGGACGCGGCAGCGCCGATCGAAGAAGAATATAAGTGACTACGGAAGAAATGGAAAACGATCCAGCTGCGCGCGAGCCCGAGTCGGGGTACGATCCGGACTCCGAGCCCGCGCTCGTCGCAGCTACCGCGGCGGATGACGGATTGGAACCGAGTGTTGTGCTCGCGGAGCAAGCCTCCGCGGAAAACGCGCCTGCCCAACCGGTTCAGGAGGAGTTGCTGCCCGAAGCCGGCGAGCCGGCAGAGCCGGTAGTCGACCGGACCGACGCGCAACTGCGCGCCATCCTCGAAGCCATCATCTACATCACGGACGAACCGCTGACCGCCGAACAGATGGCCGTTGCGCTCGGCGAGCCGCGCGACCGCATCAAGGCTCTGCTCGGGGAACTCACCGAAGAATTTGCGCGGCCCGAGCGCGGTCTCTCCATCCAGGAAATCGCGGGCGGCTACAAGATGGCTACCAAGGCGGAGCATCACGAAGCCGTTCGCGCCTTCGTGCGCAATCTGAAGCCGCCTCTGAAGCTTTCCCTGCCGGCGCTCGAGACCTTGGCCGTCATCGCCTACAAGCAGCCCATCACCGCGCCGGAGATCATGGATATTCGCGGCGTGCAGGGCGCCGGTGTTCTCAAAACGCTTCTGGACCGCAAGCTGATCGCCGCCGCGGGTCGCAAGAACGTGATCGGCAAACCGATCCTCTACAAGACCACGCGCGAGTTTCTGGTCCAATTCGGTTTGAAGGATGTCGGCGAGTTGCCGTCGCTCAAGGAGTTCGAGGAACTCGGCCGTTTCGCGATTTCCGACGTTGACGAACCGTCCCTCGAGCGCCCGCCCGCGGCGCCGGACGAACCCCAACCCGAAGCCCAGCCCGAAGCCCAGCCCGAAGCCCAGCCGGAACAGGCCTGACCGTGGCGCTCGAACGCTTACAAAAGATCATTTCGACGGCCGGCGTGGCATCCCGCCGCAAAGCCGAAGAATTCATCCTTGCCGGGCAGGTGACGGTCAACGGCGCGGTGGTAACCGAACTTGGCACCAAAGCCGACCTCGATACGGATCACATCAAAGTAAACGGCAAGCTGCTCCACGCGCCGAAGCAGAAGGTGTACATCGCGCTGTACAAGCCCATCAACACGGTAACTACGCTGAGCGATCCGCAGGGCCGCCCCACCGTGACGGAACTGCTGCGCGGCGTCAAGGAACGGGTGTATCCGGTGGGCCGCCTCGACTACCACAGCGAAGGCCTGCTGCTATTCACCAACGACGGCGACTTCGCCAACAAGATGACGGCCAAAGAGTCGCACGTTCCCAAGACTTACTTGGTAAAGGTGAACGGGCGGCTGGCGCACGAGCAGGAGGAAGATTTCCGCCACGGCATCTACGTGGAAGGGCAGCGCACGGCGGCGGCCGGGCTCAAACTGATTCGGGCGGCCGACAATCCCTGGTACGAAGTCCGCCTGTTTGAGGGCCGCAAGAATCAGATTCGGATGATGTTCAGGCACTTCGGATTCCTGGTGGAGAAGCTGAAGCGCGTGCGGATCGGCGGGCTGACGCTGGGATCGCTGAAGCCCGGCGAGTTCCGCTATCTGCTGCCGGAGGAAGTGCAGCGGCTGGAGCGCACGCCGCGGCGGCCGAAAGCGAGTGTCGATGGGCGTGATGTCGATGGGCGTGATGTCGATGGACGTGATGTCGATGAACGTGGATAGCATTCTACGCGAGGCCAAGACAATCGCCGTGGTCGGGCTGTCGAGCAGCCGCATGCGGGTGAGCTACAGCGTTTCCGAGTATATGCAGCAGGCCGGATATCGAATCATTCCGGTGAATCCGAATGAGACGGAAGTGCTCGGCGAGAAAGCCTATGCCACGCTCGACGACGTTCCGGAGCCCGTGGACATCGTCGACATCTTCCGGCGTCCCGAGTTTGTGCCGGAAGTCGTCGAGGCCGCGATTCGAAAGGGCGCGCGCGTGATCTGGATGCAGGAAGGCGTGGTCCACGAAGAGGCTGCCGAACGCGCCCGGGCGGCCGGCCTGACCGTGGTCATGGACCGTTGCATTTTGAAAGAGCACGGCCGGCTGCGCCGGTCAAGACCGGCATAAATGGATCGCGATCTGGCTGTCATCACGGGAGCTTCCGCGGGCATGGGCGTGGAATTTGCGCGTCAGATTGCGGCCCGGGGTTACGACCTGTTACTCGTGGCGCGCCGAGGCGACCGGTTGCAGCAGGTCGCCGATACAATCACATCCATCCATAATGTGCGCTGCGACATCCTCGCTTGCGATCTTGCGGACGAGAGCGGCGTCGCTCAGCTGGATGGACGTTTGCGCGCCGCCGATAACCTGGGGCTGCTGGTGAACAACGCCGGTTTCGGAACGCTCGGGTACTTCTGGAAGAACTCGCTCGAGAGCCAGGAGAAAATGCACCGGCTGCACGTGATGGCGGCCATGCGTCTGTGCCATGCGGCGCTCCAATCGATGGTGAAACGCGATCAAGGCGCGATCATCAACGTCTCTTCGGTGGCGGGTTTCGTCACCGGCCCGGGATCGATCAGTTACTCAGCCACGAAGACCTGGATGAATCGCTTCACCGAAGGGCTTTCGCTGGAGCTGGAACTCGCGAAGTCGCACGTGAAAGTGCAGGCGCTTTGCCCCGGTTATACCCGAACCGAATTTCACCAGGCGCTGGAGATGGACGCGAGCAAGATACCGGGGTGGATGTGGCTCTCGGCCGAGCGCGTTGTGCGTGAATCGCTCGACGCTTTGAAGACCGGGAAACTGTTCGTGATCCCAGGCAGGCGCTATCGAGCGATGCTGCGCGCCTACTTGCTGCTGCCCGCGCGGGCGCGGCGCAGCATAGGCATTCGCGGAGCGTCCCGACGGCAGCGGAAGAGCTAGCGGGAGCGAAGCCGCCGTAGCCGCGCTCGCACTCCTTCGCGGCGCGCTGCCGCAAGCAGCCAGGTTTTCAGAAACAGACCCGCGTCCGCCGCGCGCCCGGTACGCAAGATCGAACGACTACGCGCTCGCAAACTGGTATGTCGTGTCATCGCCATCTCTCCACGCATTCCTGTAAGCCGTTCCTTTAAACCAGCGCCGCGCTGGAGTGAATGCCGGCCGATTGCAGCGCCTTGCCCATTTTTTCGAGCGCGACCTTGTGGATTTGCGAGACGCGGCTCTCATTGATCCCCAGCACCGTGCCGATCTCTTTCATCGTCATCTCGCGCGAATAGTAAAGGGCGACGACTTTGCGGTAGCGGACCGGCAGCGTCTGCATGGCCTGCTCGAGCGCGGAACCCATGGCGCGGCGTTGATAAACGCGATCCGGTTGCAGCTCCGGCGTCGCGGGAAATTCGGGCGCGGGTTTGTCTTCCCCGTCGTGCTGCACCGACGAACTGGAGATCAGGCCCATCATCCTCAGCTCGAGCGCCATCTGCCTCCAGCGCTCGACATTGACGCCCATCTTCTCCGCGATTTCGGCTTCGGAAGGAGTGCGCGACAGATCGACCGATAGGTCGCGTGTGATCCGTTCGACCTGTTTATGACGGCGGCGCAAATCGCGTGAGGCCCAATCGAGCTGGCGTAAGCTATCCAGGATCGCGCCCCGGATGCGATGCTTCGCGAAACTCTTGAACGCGACATCCTGGCGTCCGTCGTATCGCTCCGCCGCATCGAATAACCCGAGCACTCCGGCGTGGATCATATCGTCGAGATCGATGTGAACCGGAAGCGTCTCGTGAACACGAATGGCGATCGCCCGCACCAATGACAGGTGCTCCAGAACCGTGGCGTCGCGCTGCTCCCTCGAGACACGTCCAAGCGGGGAGACACTTCCAGCCGCTTTTTTGTCTGTACTTTTCTTGGTTTCGGCGATCGGACACAGTTCGGCTGCTGGCATTGTCAGTTCCTCGTTGGGCTTGTTTTAGGTGCTCCGAAAGACTTCCGGAATACCTTGAGGAATGCATGAGTCGGACCACATCGCCGGCGCAAACGGCAGCGAGACTAAGTGCCTTACTTCCGCTTAGTTAGAGTACTTACTCCATGGTTCGGTTGGGCTATGAGAAGTCGGGTGAATCTCGGTTCGAAACGCGGAAATATCCCGATCTGAATCGGACGTTTCGGAACGGCATGCAAGCCGCAGTTACCAGCCGGCTTTGTGCGCGGCCCAGGTCTTAATTGCAAGCCCGCCGAGCAGAATCCAGACAAAGAGCCGGATCTTGCCGTCCAACGCGAACCCGGCTATGAGCGCCAGAGCGGTATAAGCGATCAGCGCGACTTTGAAGTTACCGTACATGTTGTTTTCGGCGGAGCATTGGAGCATCGAGCAAGGGGACGCATTCGTATTGGGAGGCTCGTTGACGCGAACGGCCGCGAGCCGCTGGCCTCAAGGTCTTGAATCCGGAAGCCTCAGGACAATCGCGTCGAGGTCCAATAAGTGGATTCGGGAGTTCGGCCTCTGCCCCGGCTGTCTTCCGGCGACGAGTACCTTTCCCAGTCCAACCGACATTGCACCCTTCCGGTTTCTGAAGACACCGGGTTGAAGAACCCCGTTCCTTAAAAAAACCCGATGCGCCCGCATCAAGACAGCACTTTCGTCCGGAATATCTTCCGCAGGCCAGGTTATCTCATCAGACATGCGGCAACGCTGTCAGGAAACTTCCGAGGATCAAAGCTGCCTCTCGTCTTTTGTTCGTTGCGGTCGTCCCAATAAAACGTCGCGAATCTCTCCCCGTCCGTGGGTACGTTGACGAGCAGTCTCCAAGATGGTCTATCCCAGTAAAGATCAATACTGCCATGGGGACCAAGCCCAATTGTGGGGGTCGGCTGCAGGATGGCAAACGACCGCCA
>NZ_CAJCHS010000136.1 GCF_903970205.1 Nevskia soli
TGCTCCTGGTCTCGTTGGTTGGCAGTTGGCCGAGACTATAGCATGCAATCAAGCGGTTACAGGGGAGAATAAGAGCGAACTTTCGGAACTAATCCAGGGTTTTCACCCGGAACGCGACCCCCTTCCAGCATTCCGCGACTCTTTTCCAGGCGTCGCCGGCAGAGCTCGCGAACCGGGACAACGTCCGGCCAGTAGGGGTCGTCTAACATAACGATCCCGCCCGATGCGATAAGTGCCCGACAGAAACCGAAGTCCGTGATCGGGTGTAAGCCCTCATGCGAGCCATCGATATAGATGAGGTTGTACTTACGATCGCGGCGGATCAACTCGACTCATCCGTCGCAAAGCCAAGTCGCGCGGACGCTTGTCGAAGTAAGGATCGATCGAAGTTAGCTTTCCCAGAGCGCCAGGGCTTCTTAGTACGGAACCAATGACGCCCATCGACACTCCCTGACAGGAACCGATTTCGAGATAGTCAACCGTGTGGTTCGATTCGCGGGCGGCGCGCTCCTCAAAATCGGGTCGCTCGGAACCGGGTTTCCCACCGATCCCATTTTTGATATACAATCTGCGGAATGCTCCGGTTGCCGCTGCACCTCACCTGTGCCGTCGTTTCCCTCTTTTCCGTGGTTTGCGCGACGGCGGTGTATGCGCAGTCCGCGGGCCCGTCGATTACGCCTCGTCCCGACCCGCGCCGGACCGGCACGCCTGAGCCGGTGCTGCACGCCGATTCGTCGCTCGTGCTGATTCCCGCGCACGTTACGCGCCCGAATGGCGTGCCCGTCACCGGGCTGCAGAAGGAAAACTTCCGGATCCTGGAGAACGATGTCGAACAGCGCATCACGCATTTCACGCAGGACGACGCACCGGTTTCGGTGGGCCTGCTGCTCGATGTGAGCGGCAGTATGCGTCCCAAGATGACGAAAGCTGTCGAAGCCGCGGTGGCTTTCTTTCGGACCTCCAACACGCAGGATGAGTTTTTCCTGATCGAGTTCAGCGACGGCGCGAAGTTATGTATTCCGTTTACGCGCGATGTGGACGCGGTCACGGCGCGCATTGGGCACACCCATCCGTTCGGCCAGACCGCACTTCTCGATGCCGTCCACCTGGGCCTTCGTTCGATGAAAAGCGCGCAGAATGACCGCAAAGCGCTGGTCATCCTCTCGGATGGCGGAGACAACCACAGCCGGCATTCGGCGACCGAGATCAGGAATGAGCTCTATGAGAGCGATGTGCAGGTATTTGCGATGGGAGTTTTCGATGGGGGGCTGGGCGAGGACGCTCCGGAGGAAGAAAGGAACGGCCCCCAGCTGCTCGACCAGCTGGCCGAGCAGTCCGGAGGCCGCCATTACCGGATTCGGAATGTAAGCGATCTACCCGCGATTAGCGCTAAGATCGGGAGCGAACTGCGCAATGAGTATCTGCTCGGTTATTACCCCGAACAGATGCAGCGCGATGGTAGATACCACGCTGTCACTCTACAATTGCAGGGGCTTGAATCGCCTATGGATCTAAGAACTTCCTACCGGCGCGGCTATCACGCCCCTGCAGAGTAAATCGATTCCTACCAGCGGAAGCCGAAGGTAACCGGAAGGTAATCCACATGTCCGCCGTTCAGGAACATACGGTTAAAGCGCGTCTCCGCGAAGAACTTACCGTGCCACTTACTCCCGAATGCAACACCCATGCCGGCATCGAAGCCCGGCTTGTTCACGGAGTAGTTGAGAGCGGAACTGGGTGTCAGAGGAGCAGGAGCCGCGCCAAAGAACGGATCGGTAATTGTGATCGCGGTCGAGTTATACGAAGTAAAGGTGCGCTCTTCGCGGTACAAGCCGCCGCCGCCGGTCACATAGAAATCCGCGTGATGGTAAGTGCCGACGTGAAGCACGGGATCGAGCCGGGCCGAGAAAATATTGATATTGCCGCCGTTCGCGCCGATGTTCGCCAGGCTAGTACTGTTGATACCCAGTGCATCGTACCCGACGTTAGCCATCAATGATAAATGGGAGTTGAAGTTCACCCCTGCGCCTGCCTTAAGACCCCAACCAACATCTGTATTGCCTCCGATCGTATCGAGAGGCGTTGTAAAGCCGCCACCGACATCGAACGAGAACCGGGAGACTTCCTGCGCATGTAACGTGGCCGAAGCGAGAACCAGGGTTCCCACACAAAGTAGTCCTAATTGTTTCAAATCATTTCTCCTTAGATTTGTTTCCTGAAGTGAATTGCTTCGCCGGAATCGCTGCACCCCCGCTACCAACGTATTCATTTACCAAAGCGGTCCGTTGTAAGTACGGATTTGCTGCAACCTACAAAGCCTTTTGTGCGTCTCGACTCTTCGTTCCGCCTCAGAATTTAATAGCTTCGAACTAACTGACGAGCTTATTAGTGAAAGGGTTGGATAATTCGTGTTAAAGCTGGCTACGGATTTCGGCATTTCGTTCTATGAAAAGGCGTAGCGCGGTCCGACGCGATCGACCGCCCGCGAGGGGGACCGATCGCAGGCCGGGGTGCATCGTCCTAGAATGAAATAAATCCCACGAATCGACTTTCGCGCGGGATTCTGCGTCTAGCAGCCAGGAGCAAAATTTGATTTTTCGGGCGGTTGAGGATGCCGACCTGATCGAACGCACGCGTAAAGGAGATGTCGAATCGTACAACCTCCTGATTTCCCGTTGGGAGAAGCGCGTGTATAACTATCTGCTGCGCATCCTGAACCATCGCGAAGACGCGCTCGATCTGACGCAGGACGTGTTTCTGAAGGCTTATCAGAATATCCGCAAACTCGATAACCCGTCGCGCTTCGGCCCGTGGATCTTCCGGATCGCGCATAACGAGGCGTACTCGCTGTTCCGGCGCCGTAAGCCCGAGGACGAGCTCACCGGTATTGAAACGCCGCACGAACCCGCGTACCCGGTTGAACTTTCCCTCGCGGCGGCCCACGCGCTCGAACGGCTGTCGCCGGATCAGCGGGAAGCCGTGGTACTCAAGATCTACCACGGACTCAAGTTCGAAGAGATGGCCGAGGTGCTGGATTGCCCGGTTTCGACGGTCAAATCGCGCCTCTATACTGCACTCGAACTACTTAAGATTCAATTAGCTCCAGTGAAAACGAAAGGTCTTGCATGAACTGCGCGCCCGCCGATCTCCGCGACTATTTCTTCGATGCGCTCGCCCCGCCCGAGCGCGCCGCCGTCCGCCAGCATCTCTCGACCTGCACCGGCTGCGCGGCCGAACTCGACGGGCTGCGTTTGACCACGCTCGCCTTACGGTCGGTGCCCGAGGAAGAACTACCGAGGCGCATTGGGTTCGTTTCCGACAAGGTGTTTGAGCCGTCGCGCTGGAATCGATTTTGGCAATCCTTTTGGATGTCCGGCGCGCGCGTCGGAGCTGCGGCGATGGCTCTGCTCGCCGTCGCCATTTTCGTGAATGCGTTTCGCACGCCCGCCCCAATCAACCAGACCGCGGTTCGGCCGGTTGCCGCGGCCGGTGCGGGCGCTCCCACGAATGCCGAGATCGACGCCCGCATTCAACACGCGGTCAGTCAGGCGGTGGCCCAGTCCGAGGCGCGGTTCAACGTGCGGCTTGACCGTTTGGCCGCTGAAAATGAGAAACAGAAGCGCACCATCGAACGCGCTGCCGAAGCCATGGATTTTATGGACCGCCGCTCACGCGTGATGACGGTGGCTTCCAATCGTGTTTTCGAACCTGAACCCGCTCCTACCGCGGCGCAATGAAGAGAGCGTTGATGGGCATCCCGGTGCTTGGTGTCGCCGCGCTCGCCCTCGCCATAACGGCGCTGGCTGACAGTCCGCGAATCAGCCGCTTTGCGATGGCGCGCCTTGAAGCGCAGATCGACGGCGCGTTCACGCTCGGACCGTCGTCATTTGACATCCTCGGCAATACGCGCGGCGTCTACCTGCCCGGTTACGGCGCTGTGTTTACGACAATGGTGAGCCCTCCGACGCCGATCCCGACACCGTTTCGCGAACTTAGCCTCAAAGATATTCTCGAAATCCATGATCGTAAACTCCGCATGGTTCCCGTATTGCGCGAGAAGATGCGCGACGCGATGTTCACAATGGCGGAAAGTCCGGCGCTCGATAGCGTGCAGCTGAACGAACAGATCGTCTGCGGCGCCACCATGTTTTACTTCAAGTGGGAAGACACGGCCGGACTTCCGTCGCAGATCGTCATGCAAGCCGAGAAGGGCAAACTGCTGGACGTGAAGTCCGGCCGCATCCCGAGATCGCAGCTCGATTCCGTCATCAAAACTCAGGAGCTCTAATGCCAATCGTCGGGGCAGCCCCGCGCCTGGGCGAAATCCTCATCGCCCGCAAGCTGATCGAGCAGGAAGATCTCGAGCGCGCCCTCGAGTTGCAGAGCGAGCGCAATGACCGCATCGGCAAGATCATGGTGGACATGGGGCTCATTGCGCAGCGCGATCTGCTGGCCATCATCAGCGAGCAGCTGGATATTCCGCTCTCGCAGATCGGCGAACCGCCCGCGCTGCCGGAAACGGAAGGCCTCGCCACCGACTTCATGCGCGAGTCCCGCTTTATTCCGGTCTCGTTCGACGGAGCGAGCTTGCGTATCGCCATGGCGGACCCGCTCGATTTCGAGACGGTCAACGCGGTCCGCTCCTTTACCGGTCTCAACGTGGTGCCGGAGCTTGCGGGCGAGCAGGAAGTGCTCGACGCCATCGATCGTTACTTCGGCGAATCGCATCGTCACGCGGGCGACGACGATTTCGGGGCGGGAGAGGGTAGCGAAGATCTCGAACAGTTGCGCGACATGGCGAGCGAGGCGCCGGTGATCCGGCTGGTCAATGCGACCATTGCGCAGGCCATCGAGAAGCGCGCCAGTGATATTCACATCGAGCCCTTCGAGAAGGAATTCCGCATTCGCTTTCGCGTGGACGGCGTTCTGTTTAATCAGGATTCGCCGCCGCGCGAGATGAAGGCAGCGATCATCTCGCGCTTGAAGCTGATGGCGCGCCTCAATATCGCGGAACGGCGGCTGCCGCAGGATGGACGCATCAAGATCAAGATCCTGGGGCGCGAAGTCGACCTGCGCGTGTCGACGCTGCCGACGCTCTACGGCGAGAGCGTGGTCATGCGTCTGCTCGATCGCTCGGCGGGCGATTTCTACGATCTGCGCAGCCTCGGCTTCGACGACCAGATGCTCAATCGCATGGAGCATTTCACGTCGATGCCGCACGGCATTTTTCTGGTTACCGGCCCGACGGGCAGCGGCAAATCGACCACGCTTTACTCGGCGCTGAAGCGCATCAATACGTCGGAGCGCAAGATCATTACGATCGAGGATCCGGTCGAGTATCAGATGGACGGCATCAACCAGATCCACGTGAATCCGCAGATCGGGCTGTCGTTCGCATCGGGGCTGCGGCACATTGTGCGTCAGGATCCCGACGTCATCATGGTCGGCGAAATCCGCGATCGTGAAACGGCCGACGTGGCGATCCGCGCCGCGCTCACCGGACACTTCGTGTTCTCGACGCTGCACACCAACGACGCGCCCAGTGCGATCACGCGGCTGACTGACATGGGCGTTGAGAATTACCTGATCACCAGTTCCGTGGTGGCGGTTCTGGCGCAGCGGCTGGTGCGTCAGATCTGCCGCGGCTGCATCGCGCCGTCGTCGCCGGAGTACACGCCCTTCGGCAACAAGGTCGAGACGTTTCGCGGCGTGGGATGCGCGACGTGTTCCGGTACCGGCTATCGCGGACGCGTGGGCATTTTCGAGTTGATGGAGTTGAACGAAGAAATCCGGCGCATGATCATGGCGAATGAAGATGCCGGCCGCTTAACCGCCGCTGCACGGAAGAATGGGATGCGCCAGCTGCGCGAGGACGGTTGGGACAAGATCGCGGCCGGAGTGACGACGCCGGAAGAGGTGCTGCGGGTTACGCAGGAGTTCTAGGTTAGGTTGCCGATCCAGGGAAACGCACGCCTCTCTCCGCCGCTGGTTGCAGGCGCGCCAGTCAATTGAATGAAGCCGGTGATGCGCTCGCGAGCGTTCTGCGAACTAGCGGCTGAAGTTGACCGGCATGCCGCGGTCCTGGTTCAGCTTCGTGGTGAAATCGACATCGATCAGGCTAAGGTCCGCCTGGTTGTGCGTGTTGGACGTCGTCACGTAGTTCAGGGTGTGGCCCTCGATCCAGTACGCCAGCGCGGTGTAGACCGAATGATCTTTGTAGGCGATCAGATAGGTGCGGGCATCCGGAGATCCCTGGCCGTCACCCATCGGTTGTGCCGACGGCTGCGAGTAAATTCGGACAGACGGATCGTCCTGGCCTTCGGGGGCGGGCCCACCAGGGGGAACACCGAAATACTGGTTGATGATGACCGGGGGCGCAGTGGCGACCGGAGGAACGGGCGCAGGCACTGCGTTGGGATCGACGTAGGCGCTCGGGTCGCTGTAGCCGTATCCATAACCGCCGTAACCGTATCCGCCGGCGAAGTACGGTACGGCCAGCACGCCGCCGTAGCCATGGCCACCGGTGCGGTAGCCGCCGCGGTATCCGCCGCCATAGCCGGATCGCGCTGTGCCGGTGGGGAAGCCGGTTCCGGGATGGGCCACACTGCCCCATCCGCTAAACGTACTGGTGAAACGCTGGCCGAAGCAGGAACTTGCAACGAGAAGAAAAAGGGCGATGCGGGGCATGGTCAGAACCTCCAGCGCTTTCAGCGTACCACCAATGGCCCGCTGTTATTTCGTGATGCCGGATGACGGCTTCGAGCTCGTTACGGAGGGAGGACGAATCGGGGCGGAGGTCAACGTTCCGGCCGCGGAGCTGGCATCGTAGGCGGCGATCACATCCCGCGTGATGTCGTTGCTCGGAGAAGCCCAGACGACCGGCGTGGTTTGCGCGCTCACATCGAGAACGATGGTGTAGCCCTTATCGGCGGCGTACTTCGCGATCAGGGCATACATCTTGCCGCCTAAGTCGTTCATGAGCTTCTGGTTCTCTTCCTGAAGGTCATTGTTGGCGTCGTCCGTGTCGCGATTGAGCGACTTGGTGTCGGCATCGATCTGGCGCGCGAGCTTCTGCTGGGCTTCCGGCGACAGGGTGTTCTGGCCTTTGCGCAACGCGTCCTGGTTCTTTTCGATTTCAGCTTTCTTGGCTTCCAGCTTGGTCTTCACGGGGTTGAACTTGACCTGAAGATCGGCTAGAGCTTTCTGCCCTTCCTTCGTCTGGAAGATAGCGGCCTGAATTTCGATCACCGCGACCTTTCCGCCGGATGGGGGCGGGGCAGCGGCCGGGGTCTGTGCCTGAAGGCAAAGACCGGCAGCCATTGCGAGCAGAGCCGCGCCCGTAAGTGGCCGGACCATTTGAATAGCTTTCACTTGTTACTCCTTGGATTGATAAAATTCATACTAACACCCCGCCGTTACCTTAGCTCGTGGTTACAGACGCTTCCCTAGAACGTGCGGCCGATGGTGAAGCGAAAGAGTCCTCTTCGTTCGAAGAACGGATAGGATTGCCCGTAAGTGGCGATATAGGTACCGTAAGTCGCTTCGTTGGGGAACAAAGACCGTTCGGCAACGATGGGCGGTTGAATGTACTCGCGCACATTGAGCGGATTGAACGCGTAGTAGACACGGAAAGGCGCGTTGACGATGGGCAGGATGACATCGATTTCGAGTCCGGAAGACATGCGCGGAGCCTCGGTACCCGGCGCGATCACCACCCGATTGCTGAAGTTGGCCTGAGGGAACTCGCCGTTCAACTGGGCCACGCGCGTGGCGTCGAGGGTCAACTGGCTGGGAACCGAAATCCGATTCCAACCGAAGTCGGTGAAGGGAACCAGCGAAACCGGCCCAAAAATCGGAATGCGGTATTCGGCATTGGCGACAATCTGCGTATCGCCGCCGGGCGTAATGATCTGGTAGTACGGAACCGTCATGGTCACCCCGGTCGCGGTGGGCACGCCGCTGACGATGGTGTTGATCGTTTTCTGAGTGCCGTCGGGGTTGAGCACGTTGATACTCACCGTGTTCGGGATGAATCCGACCGGAGTAATGCCGTAAAAGTCAAAGCCGCGGACATCCTGCTCACCGCCGATAAACGCGCGCGCCGTGGGCGGCGCTTCGTGACCGGCGCTGTAACCGGTGATGAACGAGGTCAGCAGGTGGAAAGCGAGCGTATGGTGCCGGTTCAGGAAGTGCGGGGCGGGATGGAAGTATTGGAAATCGGCGGTCGGCTTCACCGTATCCACATTGCCGCCGAGAACGCTTCCGGCGAACTCGGTCGCGAGATAGATACTCTTTCCGGCGGTGGGCGAAAGCGGATGATTCTTCGAGTTATAGAGATATCCGGGAACGATGCGGCTGGTCCGAATTCCTCGGAGCGCGCTCGGCCCGGATACCGTCGAGAACTGCAGGTATTCGAAGTAGTTGGTCGCTCCGGTAGTCCCGGGGACGATGGTTGAATCGTCGAAACCGTAAGTCAGCGAGATGCGGGCGAAACTGCGGCGGATGGGATAACTCAGCGACAGCGAGCCGCCTTTCGAATTCTGCGTGTAGTTCAGAAGGTTGTTGGAGCCGAGTTCCTGATAGAACGGAATCAGGTTCTCATTGGCTAACAGAGAAGCCTGGCGCGCCTGGTTGAAATCGTAGCGGCGAACGTAACCCTGGATGCCCAGTTGAAGCTGCGTATCGAATAGGTAGGGCTTGGTGAAGCCCAGAGTGACGCTTTCGGTAATGGTGCCGAGCTGGGCTTCGAGCGAAAGCGTTTCGCCCAGACCGAGGAAGTTGTTGGTGGAGTAATTCGCGCCGACGAAGGTTCCAGCGATACCGGAGACGCCGCCGTTCAAACCGATCGTGTTCTTGCCCTTCTCTTTGACCTTCAGCGTGATGTCGACTGTATTTTCGTTGGGGTTGCGCTTGATATCGTACGACTCGTTCTCCTTCAGCGTTTCGAAGTAGCCGAGCTGATTCAGGCGCAGGATGCTGGCGTCCCACAGGCGGCCGCTATAGATATCGCCTTCGTCCAGGAGTAACTGGCGGCGGATGACCTTGTCGCGGGTCGTTGTGTTGCCGACAAAGTCAATACGGCGAACGAAGAACTGCTTCCCTTCATCGACGTCGAAAGTGAGATTGATGGTGTCGGTGCCCTTGGGGCCGGGATCGATGGTAGGCTCCGCGACGAAATCGATATATCCGAAGTCCGCGTAGAGCTTCTTCATGTTCTCGAGGCCTTTACGCAATTTGGCCGTGGAGAAGACATCGCCGGGCGTCATCTGGAAAAGCTGTTTTGAGAGTACGTCCGGGGTGCGGAAAAGCTTGACGCCGACGTACTGAATTTTAGCGAGATGCTGTTGAGCGCCCTCTTCAATCTGCACGGTGAGATCGGCGCGCTTGCCCGGTTTGTTCTTGAAGAAGAACAGCGTCTTGCCGGACCCGCCCACGTCGCGCAGAACGACCTGGCCGTTGATGACTTTGGCGAACCAATAGCCTTTGTCGGTGTAGGCCTCGCGGATGCGTTCCTGATCTTCGGCGAATTTCGCGGCATCGTAGGTCTTGGCGAAAAGGTCTTCCAGGAAGATCGAATACGGAATGCCGTAGGGATGCAGATTCTTCATGGCGCGGATGATTTCGCGGTCGCTGAAGACGGCGTTCCCCTCCGGCTTGATTTTGCCGACGAGGACTTTGGGACCTTCGTCCACTTTAAAGATCAGTTCGAGCGAATTCGGCGGAATGCGATGCAGCACCGGGGTTACGGTAGCGAACTGACGGCCGCGCTCCGAGAGATACTCTTTCAGGACAACCGCGGCGCGCTGGACCTTGGCCGGATCGTATTGCGATTCGACGCTCAATCCGACTTTGCGCTCTTTGAAGCGATCCAGAATTTCCGAGGTGCTCACCGACTTCATGCCGTCATAGCTGATGGTGCGAATCACGGAGCGTTCAGTCAGGACGAAGCGCACGATGATTCCGCCATGTTCCCCGGGTTCGGTTTCGAGGCGAATGTCGTCGAAACGATTGGTGTTCCAGAGCGCGATGAAATCGCGATGCAGCGTCTCCTCGTTATATGGATCGCCCGGTTTGCTGAAGATGAGGGCGCGCAGCGTATCGGCGGGAACCCGGCGCGCGCCGCGAAATTCGATGCGCTCGATCACGCCGGACTGGTTGGGGATTTCGGGGTTCGGAGCGGGAGCGGCGGGTTGCTGGGTTTCGG
>NZ_CAJCHS010000137.1 GCF_903970205.1 Nevskia soli
CGAGATCGCGATCATGACGCGGCCCTTATCGTCATAGATGCCGCGCCAGTGCGCGCCAATGCCGTTGTTCTTATAGCCCAGGCGCAGGTGAGCGGCGCCGGGCACCTGGAACTTCTCATCGAGGTCGTACACCGTGTGGAATAGGGAATCGCTATCTTCCACGTCAACGATCGGACGATCCGGGAACACGCGTTTCATACTTTCCTGGAAGACTTCCCATTCCGTTGCTCCGTGAAAATCGTCCGCCATGAAGAAGCCGCCGCGCAGCAGGTACTCGCGCAATTCGCGAGCTTGGGCGTCATTGATACCCCACTCACCGACCTGAACAGCGTAAAGCCACGGGTAATCGAACTCGTCGCCTTCATCGAGGTTGACAGCCTGCTCGACGGTGCGTGCGCTGATCCGCGTAAGACGGCCCAGCGCTTCCGAGAAGTGGCGGTCCGCGCGAGGGTAATCCTGGGTCCACAGCGACATTCCCTGGCGCCAGTCACCGTCGAAGCGGCCGCGGTAGCCGTCATTCCAGCCGGGCGGATACATGAGGCGCGCAAAGGTCCATTCGGCCGTGTATGTCGGATTGGCCGGCAGTTCGAACGTCTCGTATTCAACGCCGGGATATTGCTTGAACGGGCGCTGGAACGCGTACGCGACGGTAAGGCAAGCGAGTAAGCAGGCGCCTGCCGCGAAAGACTGACGGATAGGGATCCGCACGGAACTGCTTTCACAATAACATTGCAACCCGCGCGGCGGCGCTCTCCGGCGAACTCTGCCTGCTCTACCGAACAATGTCTAACGATTCGCGGCCCCGTACTTCCGTTGACGAATCTTAACCATGGGAGACCGAAACTATTATGCAATTTTGGGGTCAAGATAAGTACTAGCCTCATAACCAAATGGTTGCGGAAGTAATTAGTTCGTACTAGCTTGATTCGGACTGAAAACTTCTCCGTCTTTACTCCTCAGTAGCTTTCTGTAACACAACGATATAAATACCCGCAAACTGTCTCCTTGTGCGAGAACTGTCTGGCGGGAATCCTTTTCTTTCCGGTAGCCAATTATGAAGAAACTATTCTCTTTATTCGCAATCGCAGTCATTCCGGTTCTTGCGCAGATTCCTGCTCAATACCAATCCATCTACTCTCTGGTGAATACTCAGATCAGCACTTTCGACGCAACGCTCTTGCAAGGTTGGGACGGGACAAAGTATCCCTACGCAAGCGCCCCACAGTTGGAAACAGCATCGTCCGACCTGTTTACGAGCCTGTTGGGCGAGTATCAGTACTCGACGCAGATCGAACCGCAATTGTCGGACATTCAGGCGGAGGGCGCGAAAGCAGTTACAATCCATATTGATTTCCCGATTCTTAACCAAGCGTTCTACTCGTCGAATCCTTCTCAATACCAGCAGTTTGTCACCTTCTATCAGCAATTAATGCAGGACGTGCATGCACGCGGGATGAAAGTGATCGTCGAGACTGAGGCGGCGACTGTGTTCCCCGGAGCCAACACTTCTTCATTCGCGACTTACTACCAATCGCTGTCCTGGACGCAGTATATGGAGGGACGCGCCGCGACCGCCCTCAACATCGTGCAACTAATTAAGCCGGATTACCTCACGGTGATCACGGAGCCGGATAGCGAGGCGACTAACAGCGGGCAAGCCAATGCGGGCACCGTAACTGGAAGCACGGAGCTGCTGCAGACAATCATGACGGCGCTGCAGGGGAAAACAAACGGTGTCGAGGTCGGTGCGGGCGCAGGGACATGGATCACCGATTACACGGACTACGTCACGAACTTCCTCGCTCAGCCGATCGACTTCCTCGACATGCATATCTACCCGGTGAACAACAACTTTCTCCCGCTTGCCGCAACCGGAGCGCAGATGGCTCACGCCGCGGGGAAGAAGGTGGGAATGAGCGAGTGCTGGGATTGGAAGATCCTCAACAACGAGCTAAATGTTCTTAGCCTCGTAGATATCGAAGGACGTAACCCGTTCGGCTTCTGGGCGCCTCTGGATCAGCTCTTCCTGAAAACGATGAACGACTTCGGCCAAATCGAGCAGTTGGAGTTTATTAGTCCGTTCTGGACTCATTATTTCGAAGCTTATATCAGCTATACAACGTATGGCAGTCTCTCACCTGGCGCGGTGCTTGATCAGTCTTATACCGCCGCGGGGACCGCGACGAGCGAGGGCAAATTTACATCGACGGGTCATTACTACCAGCAACTTCTGATTTCTTCGCCGGACACGACTCCGCCGGCAACTCCGGTCGCTCCGACTGTCTCGGCCGGATACACGACGGCCAACCTCTCGTGGCCTTTGGATACCGACAACGTCGGTGTGGCGGGTTATCTGATTTTCCGCAACGGAAAACTTCTTCAACAGATCAACGGGCTTGTCTTGTACGACAGCGGCCTCTCGGAAAACACCGAGTATGTCTACACGATGGAAGCGTTCGACGCCGCCGGCAACATCTCGGCGATGTCCCCGGAAACCACGATCAAAACGTACTAACTCAGTCCGACAGCTTTGATTCCAGTTCGGCCCAGCGAGCATAGAGAGTATCTACCGCCTGCTGGGCCGAAAGCATTTCGGCGTAAGTACGCTCCAGCGCGCGCGGGTCAGTGGTAATCAGCGGATCCTGAAGCTTGGCCTGGTTTACGGCGACGGTCTGCTCACTTTCCACGATGCGCTGCTCCATCGATTCCCATTCGCGTGCTTCCAGATAAGAAAGCTTCCTTTTCTGCGGCTCGGCTTTGACCGCCCGCGGCGCGGCAGGCCCGCGGGCCGCAGCGGTGCGCCGGGAGAATTGCCAGGCTTCCCATTGCGAATAGTCGGCGAACTGCTCCGCCCCGCCCTGCCCATCGAGACCTAGCACGGTCGTTGAGACGCGATCCAGTAAGTAGCGGTCGTGGGTAACCAGGACAAGAGCGCCGGAGAATTCCAGCAGGCTATCTTCGAGCACTTCCAGCGTCGGGATATCAAGGTCGTTAGTCGGCTCGTCAAGTAGCAGGACATCCGCGGGCTGTCGAATCAGGTTGGCGATCAGCACGCGCGCGCGTTCACCGCCCGATAAACGACTAACGGGCTGGTCTAGCTGTTCCTTGGCAAACAGGAATCGGGCCGACCATGCCGCGACGTGAATGACCTGATCGCGAAAGATGACCGAATCGCCGTCGGGAGCGAGGGCCCGGCGCAGCGAGGAATCAAGATCCAGCCGCGCGCGGTTCTGGTCAAAGTAAACGATGCGCAGGTTATCCGCGCGCTCGATTTTGCCCGATGTTGGGTCGATTTCACCGAGTAGAAGGCGCAGCATCGTGGTCTTGCCGCTGCCGTTGGGACCAACCAATCCGATGCGTTGTCCGGGACCGATAGTGAAACTCAGGTCTTTGAAGAGCGTGCGTCCGCCGATGGCAAACGATAGCGCGTCGGCCTCGATCAGACGCTTGGTGCGCCGATCGGACGCCGTGAAGTTGATGCCCGCGGTTGCCGTCCGGTTTCGCGAAGATAAGTCGGATAACTCCGCGATCAGTTCATGCGCGTTGTCGATTCGCGCCTTGGCTTTGGTGGCTCGCGCTTTTGGACCGCGCCGCAGCCACTCCACTTCCGTGCGCACGCGATTCGCGAGTGAACTCTGCCGCCGGGCTTGAGCCGAGAGGAACTCTTCCTTAAGTTCCAGGAATCGCGAATAGTTCCCTTCGGCGCGAAACATTCCGCCGGCGTACGCGCGATCGAGCTCCATGATTTGCGAACTGGTGTTTTCCAGGAAGTAACGGTCGTGGCTGACCACTACAGCGGCAAAGCGCGCGTCTTTCAGGAGGCGTTCGAGCCAGAGGATGCCGGCGAGGTCGAGGTGGTTGGTGGGTTCGTCGAGAAGGAGAACATCCGGCGAAGTCATCAGAGCTTCGGCGATGGCGAGGCGTTTGCGCCAGCCGCCGGAGAGCGAAGAGGCCTCAGCATCGGCGTCTTCGAAACCCACGCGGCCGAGGGTTTCCGAGACGCGGGCGAGTAACTCGGCGCTGTCGGCCTGAGGCGTGGCCCGCTGAAGAATCTCCCGGACGGTCAGCCCTGGCGTGAACGACGATTCCTGCGCGACGTAGCTCACGCGCACCTGCTTGCGGACGACCACCTCTCCGGAATCGGGCGGCGTCCGGCCGGCGATGATGCTCAGAAGCGTGGATTTGCCCGACCCGTTAGGACCGATGAGCCCGATGCGATCGCCATCGGAAATCGTCAGCGAGATAGATTCGAACAGCGGGTCCGCGCCGTATCTCTTGGAAACGCTTTGGATGTTGAGGAGAAGGCCCATCGGGAACGAAAAAGGCAGGCGCGGTGGCCTGCCCTTCCAGTTCAGTTTAGCCGACCGTTCGAAACGCGGAGCTACTTGTTTTTGCCGTCTACCGCATCGGCGGTCTTGGTCGCGCCCTTTTTGATCTTCTTTCCCGCGGTCTTCGTGGTCTTCGCCGTTGCTTTACCTGTGCTCTTGGCTGCGCCCTTGATGTCACTGCCCGCGTTCTTTATATCCTGCCCGGCGGTTTGAGCGAAAGCGGTCATGCCGGTCGCAAGGATAACCGTCGAGAGGACGGCTGCTAATTTTTTCATTCGAGTAAACCTCCACTGGCAATGAGAGCACAGTGAGTGCCATATGAACGGAATTTCACGCTTTCCGGATCGATGGTGTAACACTTGAGGCATGGCTCTTTCCGCTAGAAACCAGCTTCCCGGTGTTGTCGAAACCATCAAATTAGGCGACGTGATGGCTCACGTTGTGGTCCGCGTGGGAGAGCACGTGGTTGAAAGCGTGATCACCCGGACCAGTGCCGAAGAATTGGACTTGAAACCCGGCGATTCGGTGCGCGTGGTGGTGAAATCGACCGAAGTAATGATTCAGAAGTAATGAAGTTTCCAGCGGAACTCGGCGTAGATCCGGCGCGGGGCGTTATAGTGGAAGCCTCCGAACGTCGGGCTGTTATCGCGTTTGCAAGTTCGCGGCTCCCTCGAAAACGACCCGCAATATAAACCGTTCCACCCGGATAGAGTTCGACGCGGCTGACGGCGGAGGACCCTCCCTCTCGGTCGGGCTCGGAGTGGGGCTGTACGGCAAGCGGTGTTTTGAGACTTCTGCCACGGGTGCTCTGCTATGCGTCTGACTGGGAACCGTCGTGCAGGAACCTGGATAAAACGCGCATCGATACCGGTGTTTGCCCCGTCGGCGGCAGCAACGAATCGACGCAAGGTTAGTCGTGCAATATCCATCCTGCTACGATCAATTTTCGATGCAAGAAAACCGCGTCAAACAAGCCCTGCGCCGGGGCGAAATGCAGCTAGGGACAGGCTACTGGCAATTCCGCTCCCCTGAAATCGCGCGCCTGCTCGCCGCGGCCGGTTTCAAGTGGGCGTTCCTCGATACCGAACACGGCGGCTTCGATCTCGAAACCCTGCAAGACATCTGCCGGGTAGCCAATCTAGCCGGACTCTGCCCCATCGTCCGCGTCGGCGATCTCCAATATTCGCTCGTCGCCCGCGCTCTCGACTGCGGCGCTCAAGGCATCATCTTCCCTCGCGTTGAGCAACCCGAACTCCTCGCCCGCGCCGTCTCGTGGACGAAATTTCCCCCAAACGGCATCCGCGGCTATGGCTTGGCCCTGCACCAGCTCGACTACGAGACCCGCGCTTTCCCCGAAGTGATCGCGCACCTCAACGCGAACTTAATGGTTGTGCTCCAAATCGAAACCGTGCGTGCTCTCGAGGCGCGCGACGAACTGCTTTCGGTGCCCGGCGTCGACACCGTGATGGTAGGTCCTGCCGATCTCTCCATCTCGCTCGGCGTCCCCGGCCAGTTCGAACACCCCCGCCTCATCGAAGCCATCGAGCAGATTCGCGATAGCTGCCTCGCCCTCGGCGTGATTCCGGGCATTCACACGCGCAATCCGAAACTGGCGGAGTTCTGGCGCAATCGCGGCATGCTCTTCCTGGGCTGCGGGAATGAAGTATCCATGCTGTGGGAGCGCGCCGGTGAAATTGTTCGCACGCTCTGCCCTTAGATGCCGTGTCCGTAGCGGCGCCGCCGTATTGGCCGCGCTCACCTGCTCCGCGCAGGCGACGTGGCTTGACACCATCACCGCAGCTGATCTGCGCGCAACCGATTCCTTTCTCGCGTCCCGTTCTCTGGAGGGCCGCAACACTCCGTCCCCCGGCCTCGAAGTTGCCGCCGATTACATCGTTTCCGAGTTCCGCCGCGATAACCTTGAGAGCCCGCCCGGCGCTACCGATTTCGCCCAGACGGCCAAGTTCGCGCGCGTCTCGGACAGCAAGGATTCGCAGTTCACCCTATCCGCCGGCCGCGACCTCACGCGCGGCATTCTCGGCGACCACATTGCGATCCACAGTTTTCGCGCCGTCAATCTGAACAACGAGCCGGTTTTCAAGTGGGCGCCCACCGTCCGCGTCGATCAGACGCTCGGCGGCCATATCCTGGTCCTCCGCGCTCCCTCCGATCGGACCGTGATCCGGGAACTCGAGCAGTCGCACCCCGACGCAATCGTCGAACTCACCCGCAGGCCGCTCCACCACCGCGCCAACGAGCTGGTGGATATGGAACACCTCAATGCGGGCGAACCCACGCTGGTCGCCGTCCCTGAAGCCGATCTGCAAGCGATCTTCGACCGGCTCCCGAATGGCGTCACCACGGCGCACGCCACGCTTCATCTCGGAGCGCCGGCCATAGAACCGTTCGAGGCGCGCAATCTCATCGCGATGCTCCGCGGTTCCGACGCCGCGCTCAGCAAGGAGTACGTGATCGTCTCCGCACACTACGACCACCTCGGCGCATCGAAAGAAGGTGTTTTCTACGGCGCTAACGATAATGCGAGCGGTGTCGCGGCGGTGCTGGCCCTGGCCCACGCATTCTCGCTGGCACCACCCTTAGGAAGCCCGCATCCTAAACGCACGCTTCTGTTCCTGTGTTTCTTCGGGGAGGAAGAGGGTTTGCTCGGCTCCACATGGTACGTGAAGCATCCGCTGTTGCCGCTCGCCCACACCGTCGCGAATATCAACTTCGAACAACTCGGACGATCGCAACCCTCGGATGGTCTGCCGCCCGGCTCTCTCGGCGCAACCGGCTACGCGTTCTGCGATCTGCCCGAGATCATGTCGCCCGCGATGGACCCCGCGGACGTCCACTTGCGTGACACCAAACACAATGAGGAGTTCTTCGCGCGCAGCGACAATTACCCGTTCGCGAAGGCCGGCATCCCTGCCCAGACTTTCGCTGCCGCCTACGAATTTCCCGATTACCACCGTCCCACC
>NZ_CAJCHS010000138.1 GCF_903970205.1 Nevskia soli
GAAGCAGGGCCCCAAAGGGCTGCAGGCCGAGAACGTCAGCCGTCTGTAAGCTCACCCAGCACAGATCGAACAACGAAAAGGGCCTCCGGAAACGGGGGCCCTTTACTTTTTTGGCCGTCATACCTCTCGCGATCCTTTCCCGTCAAAAGCGCAAAGGGCGCGTCCCCGCGCCGCCAAACCACAAAGGAACTCGTGAAAGCTTGGCGGCGCGGGGCGCGCTCCGTCTTGCGCGAGTTCCTTAGAAGCCTGGGACTTTGATGGGTCAGCTCGTCATCGCCGACACCGGACCCGTCAACAATCTCCTCCTGATCGGGCATATCGACGTCCTTCCCGCTCTCTTTGACAATCGCCCTGGCCATCCGGTCCATGCCGCTCCAATGCGTCCAATCTCCCGAGCGTCAGAACCGAACTCGATCCGACCTATCGCACTCGATTGCAACGCCGTCCGGTCGTTTGCGTCAGTTTGAGATTCACTCGTGCGAGGCGGATAAGTCGTTGGGATGGAAGATTCGTTTATGCAACTCTTGCAGTTCTTCTTCGATAGTGGGCTTGGATTGACCCTCCCGGATACCCCTGGCGAGTCGTGCGTCCGGAGCCGCCTGAGGACCGTCCGGATCCTGGGCGAAACGCATCGAAAGGAGCTGTTCGTAGCGGTTAATATCTTCCGGGGCGGCAAACGGGTGGTCGTTTGTGATCGCCAATTTTTCGTCTGGTTTCAATGGCTGCATCGTTCGACCTCTTAAATGCATCATACCGCCGGTTCCAGTCAACATGCGTCGAACAAAAGAGTCTACCTTCCCATCTTGGCGAGAATCTTGTCAGTTACATATTCCCTGGTCACCGCATCGTTTTGGCAATCGAGAGGATTGCCGGTGGAGGCGCTGTAATAGTTATCCATCACGGCCGGATATCGCGGGTCGATCAACTCGCAGTGATAGGACTTCCAAGCCGGCGGATATCCCAGGCTATCTCTCGACAGATCGGATGCGTAAGTTGCTCCTGAGTACACGCAGAAGTTCACCGGGATCGGCCTGCCAGCTTTGCAATTCGCAGCCGGACTGCTGTCGACATATAAGTCGGTGATAGATCCGTTGGTATAGCTGGAGATCGCGTGTTGAAACTCGTGCAGAGGGGTAATGTCCGAGACCGAACTGTGAATGGCGATCGTACCTGGGATGCTGTTGTAGTAACAATGTGTGAATGAGCGTCCATCTAGGATGAAAGGAACTCCCGCACTTCCGGGAACGTCTGTGGTGAACCATGCGCTCGCCCGCGTGTGTGTCAACGAGTTTGAGACGGAGTACGCGACATCGACGAAGAAGGACACGCCATTTACCTGATAGTTCCCGGCAAATGCTTGGATCGCGTTACGCCGGGCAACCAGAATGTTGCTTACACCGTCCTGGCCAACCAGCGCGCTGGCGGAGCCGACGCCCGCTGCGGGGTCCCAGATGGAAATAACGCGTACGTTAGCCGCTATTGCAGGATCGAAGAGTAGCTGCTCCTTGATCCCGGCCACGCGGCCAAACAGACAATCTTCGATATAGTTCACGGCACTGTAAAAGCCGGCTTTGTTGCCCATAATGGGATCGGCAACAAAGGTTCCCGAATTCCAGGGCGCCTCCAAAGCAGGGTTGGCAAGGATGCAGATCGTAAAGGGATCTTTCTTTGAAGCACCGGCCTGTCGCAAGATGACTTCAGCCATTTATCCTCCTAGGACTTGATCCGTGACATCAAGTCGTTGTTTGCCTGAGTGAAGCGAGTTACCGGCCCGAGGGCGGAATCCCCGGGATCTTATCGGCCAATGCGGGACGCACCGCATGCTTGGGACCGGCCGAACGGCTCCGAGGATCACGCGCCGGTTCGGACAGTTCCACGAGCACCTCGTGACCCCGGCAGGTGCCGCGGGAGCCCGACTGCTCCTCTGCGCGATCATCGGTTATCTAATCTTGACATGGGCGAGGGCGACGCTCGGTCCGTCGCCCGGCGATGTGAATTAGATATCGCTGGAACTTGGCGGACATTAGCAAACGCCGCAAATCGGAACTTAGTGGATCCACATATGATACTTTCTAAGTATCATATGAGAAAATCAACGGGATACTTCCTCGCCGCCGCCCTATCCTGCGCTTGTGGCCCGCTCCGATTCCACGATTGATTTTCATGAACGCCTGACCGCTCTCCGGAAAGAGCACGGTCTTACCCAGCAAGCGCTAGCCGACCGTGTCGCGTGTCACGTCCAGCAAGTGAAACGATACGAGGCGGGTACCTCCCAACCCACCCTCGACGTGATCCGCAATCTGGCTAAGGCCCTCAGCGTTACCTCGGATCAGTTGCTATTCGGCAGGGACGAACGCGGTCCAGACGACGACCTACGCTTGCAGTTCGAGGCCGTCAGCCGCTTTGATCCGGAAGAAAAACAAGTTGTCCGTTCGGTGCTCGAAGGCATGATCTTGAAGCACGAAGCCCGACGTTGGCAGAACCTTTCGAACGGCGGAGAAAGGAAGTAAGCAATGTCTCTCGATCTACAGCAGGAACTTCAGCAGGCTCACGCGCTGCTCGATCAACTGCCGCCCGCCAAACTCGGCGTGGTGCGCTCACTGCTCGCAGTCCTGGTCGACGATGACGACGAAGAAGAACTGACCGGGGAAGACCGCCGCGCTCTCCGTGCCTCCGACGAGTACTTCCGCAACGGCGGCCAGGGCATTCCCTTCGAGCAGGTTGTCTCCGATCTCGGCTTCACCATGGAGCAGATTCGCGGAGACCAGAACGAATCGTGAAGCGGATTCGATTCGAGCCTGAGGTCCCGGCCCAGGTTCGCGCGATCCCGCAGCACATCGCCATGACCATACTCCAAGCCATCCACCGCTACGCCGAAACCGGCGCAGGGCGTGTCAAGCCGCTCTCCGGCGAGTTTGAAGGCTTCCTCCGCCTTCGCGTCGGCAACCACCGCGTCTTCTTCAAGGAAACCG
>NZ_CAJCHS010000139.1 GCF_903970205.1 Nevskia soli
CTCGAGATTGCATAAGTGTCCGGCTTGCGGGATCTCTACGAAATGGGCGTTCGGGATCGCCTCCGCAATTGATTTGGTGGCGTTGTAAGCTCCGTCTTCAGCGCCGGCTACTGCCAGGACGGGGAACGTTAGCGAAGGTAGGGAGGGACGTGCATCGGGGCGGCTCACCATTCCGCGAGCGGCGGCCGCGACGGGCTGAGGCTCCTGATCCAAGATCCATTCCTCAACTTGTCGGATAAGTTCGGGACGGTGCGCGAGCGCGGTCGGGCCGAAAATTCGGGGCTTCATGGATTCCGGAACGAAGCCCATGCCCTCGGTCGCCAGACGCATGCACATGGCCTCATAGTTCTGGCGTTCCTTCTCATCCGCAGGCGTGGCGCGCGTGTCGAACAACATAAGTCCGAGCAGGCGTTCGGGATGGCGGCGCGCAAACGCCAGCGAGGTGTAACCGCCGCGCGAAATGCCGCCGATGAAGGCTTTGTCGATGTTCAGCTCGGTGAGGAGTTCAGCGATATCGTCGGCTGCCTGGTCGATGGATATCTCATGGAGGCCTTCGGCTAAGTGCCGGGCTTTCCCGAACCCGCGCTGATCCGGCACGATGACCTGGAATTGGTCGCTAAGTGCGCGGGCTTGATCGAGCCACATGCGGCCGTCCACCGGGAAGGCGTGTAAGAGAATGATGGGCAAGCCTTCGCCGAGGATCGTGGTGGGTAGCGTGGTGATCATTGTCTTTGACTAGGTACCACAGTAATAGTCCAAATCCACCTTTCGCTCCATTGACGCAGTTCGCGCGTCACCGCCATGCTTGATTATGGCAATCCGAAAGACAGGAGGTTCAGACGACCGGGCCATTCGGATGCTATTCGATGGCGCCTCGCTAACGCGAGCCAGAGCGACCGGTGTGCCATTAACAGTTGGCGCTTGCCTTGGCACTCCCTCGCTTGCCTTGGCACTGCCTGCTGTGCCACTCCTCCTTGGCGTCCTGCTAACAGGTGGAATGATTGGCGGCGCTACGCTAACAGCCGCAGCAAATCGGCGGCAATTCGCGTTGCTATTCTCGCCTTTCGATGTACAGACAGCAGCATTAGCCGGGGCCCTCTTCTGTGCGTCGATTCCGCTACTCAGCGGTTTTGTGGCTCACAGATCCGAGCGTCGCGTGTCGAACAAAGCATGAAAGGTGCCGCGGCAAGTCGTCCCTGACGCGACTCAGGTAAGTGCCATCAACCCCCAGGTCACGCGAGCGCAACGCTAACTAAATAGCTTCTTACCAATAGTCATCAGCTGCATGTTACTCGTACCCTCATAAATCCGCCCGATCTTCACATCGCGGTAGAACTTCTCGGCCGGGCACTCCTTCGTGATCCCGATGCCGCCGAAAGTCTCGATCGCCAGCGACGCCGCCTTCTCCGCCATCACGCTCGAGAAGTACTTCGCCATCGCCGCCTCGGTGACGAACGGCTGTCCCGCATCCCGCAGGCGCGCCGCGTTGTAGACCAGCAGCCGCGCGGCTTCGATCTCGGTCGCCATCTCAGCCAGCGGAAACTGCACACCCTGGAACTCGCCGATCGTCTTGCCGAACTGCTTGCGCTGTTTCGCGTAAGCTACCGCCGCATCGTGGGCTCCGCGCGCGATCCCGATCATCTGCGCGCCAATCCCAATCCGTCCTTCGTTCAGCGTTTCAATCGCGATCTTATAGCCTTTGCCGACTTCACCGAGCACGTTCGCGCGCGGCACGCGGCAGCCATCGAGCAGTAACTCGCACGTCGACGAAGCACGCAGCCCGAGCTTATCTTCTTTCTTGCCGACCTGAAACCCCGGATAACTTCGCTCAACTAAGAACGCCGTTACTCCTTTGTAACCGGCCGCCGGGTTCACGTTGGCGAACAACAGAAATATCTGCCCTTCAGCCGCGTTGCTGATCCATAGCTTGCGCCCGTTCAAGACATAGTAGTCGCCGTCTTCCGTCGCGGTAGCTGCCATCGCAAACGCATCCGACCCCGAACCGGCTTCCGACAACGCATAGCATCCGACTTGATCGGTCGCAAGGCGCGGCAGATACCTGCGCTTTTGTTCCTCCGTCGCCCAGCGAATAAACGCGTTATTCACCAGCGTGTTCTGCACGTCTACAATCACGCCCGCCGACGCATCCACGGCCGATAACTCTTCGACCGCCAGCACGCATTGGAAGAACGATCCCGCCTGCCCTCCATGCTCCTCCGGTACCTCGATGCCCATCAAACCGAGATCGAACAGCTGCTTTAGTAACTCCGGGCGGAACTTCGAGTGTTCATCCATCTCGCGCACATAGGGCGCTACCTGCTCGCGCGCGAACTGGCGCACCTGGGCGCGAAACATCCGCTCTTCTTCATTCAGATGCGTCAAAGCCGGCGCCGCGCCGGTTGAACTAGCCGTAGCTATCATGCGTGTACTCCCATCACATCCGACAACTCCCGATAAGTACGCCCCTGCGACTGCGCCACCGCGGGGTAAGTAATGTGTCCCGCATAAGTATTAACTCCCGCGCGCAAGCCCGGCTGCTCGTCTATCGCGCGTTCCACACCGCGGTTCGCTAGCGACATCAAATAAGGAAACGTCGCATTAGTCAAAGCCAGTGTCGAAGTATTCGCCACCGCCGCCGGCATGTTCGACACGCAGTAATGCAGCACGCCGTCGACAAAGTAAATCGGATCCGTATGCGTCGTGGGGTGACTCGTTTCAAAGCAGCCGCCCTGATCGATCGCGACATCCACCACCACCGATCCGCGCCGCATGTTCGCGATCATCGAACGCCGCACCAGCCGCGGCGCCGACGCGCCCGGGATCAGCACCGCGCCGATCACCAGATCCGCATGCCGCACCGTTTCCGTGATCGTCCACGTGTTCGAAGCCAGCGTGCGCAGCCGTCCGCCGAAGATATCGTCCAGCTCGCGAAGCCGGTTCAAATTCCGATCGATGATGCTCACGCGGGCGCCCATACCGAGCGCAATCTTCGCCGCGTTCGTCCCCACGACGCCGCCGCCCAGGATCACCACATTCGCCGGAGCCACCCCCGGAACGCCGCCCAGCAGCACGCCGCGCCCGCCATTCGGCGCTTCCAGATACTGCGCGCCGACCTGGGCCGACATGCGTCCGGCCACCTCGCTCATCGGCGTGAGCAAGGGCAGCGACCCATCCTTTTCGACGATCGTCTCGTACGCGATCCCTGTCGTCTGCGATGCCAGCAGCCGATCGGTCAAAGCTCGCAACGGCGCCAAATGCAGGTAAGTGAACAGCGTCAGTCCGGGCCGCAGGTGCGCATATTCGGATTCCTGCGGCTCCTTCACCTTGACGACGATGTCGGCTCGCCGCCAGACATCCGCGGCCTCGGCGACGATGGTTGCACCCGCCTCGGCATAATCTTCATCGGGCAGCGCGCTTCCCGCGCCCGCCTTTGTTTGAACCAGAATCTGGTGACCGGCCTCGCGTAGAGCGGTTACTCCGCTGGGCACTAGAGCCACACGTGCTTCATGGTCCTTGACTTCTTTTGGAACGCCAATGATCATGGCTCCGAGTTTATCAACCTGAGGAGGCAACGAACGAATTCCGCGAACGCTGAGGGACGTCCATTCGTTAAGGTTCAAAGAATGGAAAAGCGTTTCATCAACCGGGCATGCGCGTGTGCCGCCGTGTTTTGTTGCACAACTCTGGCCGCCTCGGCCGCGGAAGACAGCACGCCGGTGTTCCGCACCACCTCCGAGCTTGTCCTGCTGGACGTCCAAGTCGTGCATCCGAAAACGGCGACGTCGACCAAGTCACTTCGCCGCGCGGATCTCGAGGTTTTCGAGGATGGCAAACCCCAGACCGTCTCCTTCTTCAGCCGCGACGAGTTGCCGATGTCGATCGTCATGCTCTTCGATATGACCGACTCCTCGCGAGCCGTCCTCAAACGGTTGGCCGAGGGCGCGCGATCGGCTCTCTCGCACTTGAAGCCCGCGGATGAAGTCGCCGTGATGGTGTACGCGGCGCACGGACGGGTGATCGATGGATTCACCACCAACCGCGATCACACGGCTGCCGCGATCGGGCGCGCCGCCGGCGAGCACCAGCCTGGAGGCGCATTCTTCAACGAAGCCGTTTGGGAAGCGGCCGATCTGCTGAACAAATCCGGCTCTCCGTCGGGTCGTCGCGTGGTCATCTGGCTTACGGACAACTTACCCAATGTACCGATGCACTCCAGGTATTCGCACGACGGGGACACTCGCCCGGTTCACACCGAAAGCGAAGCGATCCGCAGTCTTCATGAGTCAGGAACGGTTGTGGCGCCGCTGTTGGAGCGCAGCGCTCTCGTGATGGGATGGGTAGGGCCGTTGATGGCCTTTGAAGCGCCGTTCCGGCATTCTTATCCGCCCGGAGACGCGCACAAGTACGCGGAACTCACCGGCGGCGAAGCGATCGGCCTGAGTGGGAAGCGAGTCGACGAGCGCTTGACCGAACTTATCGACGATCTGCGTTCGCGATATACCGTCGGATACCGCCCGACCGATGAGAAGCCGCCAGGAACCTTTTGTAAGGTGAAGGTAGCGCTTGCTCCCGATGGCGCGCTGAGGCCGCAGGAGTGGAAAGTTCTTGCGCGAGCGGGTTACTACCGGAAGCCTATCAACCCGGTGGGGCACTAACAACAGCTCGCGGAGCTCTGGTTTCACCTTCTAAAGGGACAAAAATAGGTTGCGCCTTGTGGGAGGTCACAACATGAAGCTTCTACAGGTGATGAGAATGAGTGATTGGTTGAAGCGTACGAATCGGCTTGCGCCGCTTGCCATGGGATCGGACGAATTCCGGGAAACCGGGTATCAACTTGTCGATCGAATTGCCGATTTCCTTGACTCGATTGCGGCAAGGCCGGTGAACCCTGCTGAGTCCCCTGTCGCGGTTCGCGAAGCCTTGGGCGGCGAACGGCGGCTGCCGCAGGAAGGCGAGACAGCGGGCGGGCTGCTTCAGCGCACTGCCGAAGTCTACCTCTCGAATGCAGGGATCGACGGAAAGTTCGCGCTGCGTGCCTGTATCGTCAATTTTCGAACTTCCTCCGACGATATCGAAGCATTGCCGTCCCTCGTTGTCCGGTCGGGCAAAGAGCTGGATTCTCAGCTTCGGGCGCTACCATCGATTTGATCAGCTGGAAGTACTCTGGGCATCTTTGTTGCGGTAGGGCTACAACGTGTCCCGACCACGCAAAGCGAAGTCGGGACAGTCGGTACAAATCGCTGAGAGGTAAAGCTATTTTACCCGGCGCTTTGCGGGGCCGGCGATTCGGGTACCGGAACCGAGCGGCACGCCCATGACAGTCAACGTATCGCCGGCGTCTACAAGAGCCAGGATTTGCGCGTGCGAATACGTCGTGCCTGTCGGCTGCTGGGTGTACAGGTTGGTCGAGGGCGAGTAGAGTAAGCCTGAAACGACGCCGTTCACCGTGCCATGGGCGACTAGATCGGCGCTCTGTGCAGCCGCCTGACTTTCGAGCGTGGACCACTCCGTGGTTATTTGGGAGTTACCGGCGTTTGCTGCCGTGAGCGTAAATCCGAAGCCGACCGCCGGCGCTGTTCCCGTATCGATCGACAGGTTGAATGCCGCTATATTATTCTGGGTCGCGGTCTTACCCTTTAGAGTCGGGAAAAAGCTCCCGGCCAGGAAAGTGTGGATGTTTTCTTCGGAGCCATCGTGCAGGATCCCGAAACCATCGATGGTGGGACCGCTCTTGTTGAACAACTGTTTTTGGTAAGTTGCGCGCAACAAGGTAGATTTGAAAGGTTGTACTTCAGTCTGCAGGACGAACAGCTCGTTGTTGGATCCGAAGTTCGTAGCGGTATGGCAGCTATTGCAAGAAGTGCCTTGACCCATTCCCCCCGTGGTTACAAATTGGGATTGTCCGAGTTGCGCATTGCCGCCTTCAAGACTCGTTGGATAAGTGCGATCCAGGTTCTGGTTAGGGTTCGGCATCCAGGTGATGGTATTGGCGAAGTTGGTAAAGGCGGTCATATCGTTCGAGGAAAGCTGCGTCCCGCCCATCAACCCTTGGAAAGCCACATTGAAATCGGAAAATTCAGGCTTATCGCCGCGCCAGTGATACGGCTGCTCATTGGCTAGACCGCGCATCGTCAAGGTGTTCATCGGACCCTTCATCGGATGCTCTTCGAACGTCGCGCCGGTGTTCAGCGTAACGGGGAACATAGTACCGGTCGGATCGCCCAAATCCCAGGTAAGGTGATCCGATTCGCCGTCGATGTGACAAGATGCGCAGGAAGCCGACCCATTGCCCGACAGCTTCGCGTCGTAAAGGAACCCGCGGCCTGCCTGTACCGGCAGCGGAGTAGGATCATTCGAGCCTGTCGCGATCTCGGTAACAACGGTGTTAGTGCTGGTATTAATCACGCTGATTGTATTGGAAATCCTGTTATGGACGTAAAGGACGTTGTTTACCGGATTGATGGCGAGCCCCCGCGGACCGCGCTTCGAAACGGGACTAACGATCGGCCCGACGGCTCCCGGGTCGATTTCGATGCGGTTCAGAACATTCCCGTTGGGATCCACGTAAGCTACCCGATCCGTGCCGAATGCCGCGATATACATATTTTGTCCCGCGCCGTCAAAAACGATTCCGGCCGGCTGGGCCAACGCGATAGCCACCGAGGCGGGGTCGGGCAAGCTGGTGTAATCAAGAGTCGGATTTAGATCATAGGCAGTTACGGTTCCCGACGGCGTGATCTTCGAAACGCGATTGTTGACAAAGTGTCCGTCCAGGTTCGTTACAAAACGGACCAGGTTCAACGCGTCGGTGTTGGTGACGTACAGGTTGCCGGTCGAGGGCTGCACGGCGAGGCCGAGATTGATGGTGCCCACTCCCGAAAAATAGCCGTTAATAGCGAGCGTGGATGCATTAATCGCGACGACGTCGTTGTCCGGCATGGTGTATTGAATGTTCTTCGACCAGGCCGGGTCGTTCCACTGGATGATCACGCCCTGCGCGGGAGCGGGCGGTAAGTCCGGGTTTAATGGCGGCGGCGGAGGCGGCGCAAATCCAGCGGAGATGATGGTCGTGCCGTTGCCCGACAAGGCGAACGCGGCGTATACCGTGGAGCCGTCCGGGCTCACTGTCATCGCCCTTGGCCCGCCGCCGAATACGGCGATCTGCTTTACAAGCGCGTGCGTGACGGCATCGAAAACCGCGATGAAGTTATTTCTGGCCTCGCTCACAAACGCATATTGACCGGCGAATACAACGTCAGACGGTTCGGCGTTGCACTGCAGGGTGTCCACGACAATGCGTTGAGAAACCGAAACAATACTAACCGAATTGGACTCCTGGTTCACTACCCAGACCTCATCGTTGGTTCGCGGATTCACCGAGACCGGCTCGACCCCCACTGGAATCTCCGCACTCAGCGATGGTTGTAACGGATTGGTGGAAGCATCGAAAACAGAAAGGGTTCCGTTCGGATTGTTGACGGCAAACAGGCGGGTGCCATCCGGCGAAAGGCGAATCGGGCTGGTGAGAGCCGCCTCGAAGTTGACATACGAGTTGCCTTTGTTTTGAGTCATCAACGGCAGCGCGAACAGAACGGACAGCGCCGCGGCTCGCGTCACCCAGTGGGGCGTTAATCGGAAGTACATAGGAACCTCTCTGTTTCGAAGGGAGTGCAAGGGCTGGTCAATTAATTTGTGGGCGTGGCTATAAAGCCCGCGGTTGAAGAATCGGAAAGGCAAAAATATCCGACGACCGCGCCGGAAGCGTTTATGCCCTGTGGGAATGTGGCAATCCCTGCTGGATTGCTAAAAGCGGTAAAGACGTTTCCCGCGAAAGTGAAGCCATTCTTCGAACCATCGGAATTCGCGTAATAGCCTACGATCTGGTTCTTGTTATTTATTCCGGTGAAGTACGTCTGCAAGGCGCCGGGGTACGAGTAGGTCGTTGTTTGCGAACCCGATAGAACGAAGCCAACCACTGGATCCGTATACACGATTCCCGTGCCGGCATAACCTGCAATCGCGCCTGCATCGTTGATGCTCATCGCCCAGGTGTCTGCCTGACCGCTGACCGCGATGGTTGTTGTGCCGCTGGACTGTTGTTCGAAGCCGCTGTACACGGCGCTGGACTGTTCCCCTTTTTGCAGATATCCGATGATCGTGCCGGAGTTGTTTAGAGCCTGGCCAACCGTCAGTAGCTTTCCTGCAGCGGAAAACTGAGAGAACGAGCCCCCGGGCTGTTTGACGAAAGCGACGGTGACCGGTACTGTGCCCCGGACAATATGAGCCGCTCCCACAACTACTTTATTGGAATCGATTCCATAGACCCAGGTATCGGAACTATTCGGGTATTCGATCGCCGCATATGTGCCGGCACTGTAGTAAAAGCCGTGAGCGGAACCGGAGGTATCAAGATAGTAACCGACCACAACGCCGCTGGCGTTGATACCTTGCGCGTAAGTCTGAACCGCACCAGGGTACTGGAGAGTTTGAAAAGTATAGCTTTGTGCCGACGCTCTCTGCCCTGATACAGACGCAAGAGATGCGCAGATTAGTATGAACGGTAGTAGTTTCAATTCGCTTCCTTCGAATTCCAAAGAACTGATCGTGCCCCGAATCGTGCCCCGCTCGCCACGGAGTTCGGTCCTTGCCCACCACGCTTAGTCATACAAGTACGATCGCGGAGGGAACAGACATCTGACTCTGTGTAAGAGCGCCTAAGTAATCGTCTCCACTGCTTTGCGCAACGTTCCAGAATGAGACCCGAGGATTCTCTTTCCATGACCGAAACCGGTTTATTCAGGAAATCGCCCGCTCGCACTCGACTCTAGAAGCTGCATTTCATATGTCTTCGAAGAGCCGCGTTCCTCTCTTTTGAATCCGCGCGGCTCGACAAGAGGAAATCCGCGCGGAAGAACAAAGCGGCGTGTCATTCAGTTGCCGCGCCAAAGCGATGCGGCGTTCCGCGATCGCGGCCATCAGATCGCGGTAGCTAAGTGATCCGGAGCGTTTCCAGAAGCTGAACCTAATTGACCGTCTGGGTGATCGTCCCGGAACTAGCGGCGAAACTGACTGTTCCGGTGTAAGTCGCGGTAACAACGTCCGAACCTGAGGGCAGCGCCGCGGTTGTAAGTCCGGCATTTCCGCCTGCCAGAGTGACGGTGCCCAGGGTCGTGGCGCCCTGCGTAAACGTAACGGCGCCCGTGGGGATTCCGTTGCTAGCAGTAACCGTCGCGGTGAACCTTACCGATGCCCCCGATTTCGAGGGATTCAATGAGGAAACGATCGCCGTCGTCGTCGAAGCCAGGTTCACCGTTTGGGCGAATACCGCCGAAGTGCTGCTGTTTGACAGCCCGTCGCCGCCGTAGATAACCGTAATCGAGTTGGTACCTACCGGAAGCGTAGCCGTCGTCAGAGCGCCGGTCCCGCTAGCGAGGGTTGCCTGGCCGATTACCGCCGTCCCATTCTTGAAAGTTACTGTGCCGGTGGGCGTGGCGCCAGGGGAAGATACGGTCGCGGTTAGAGTAATAGACCGGTCATAGCTGGATGGGTTCGCGTTCGACGTTACCGTCGTCGTGGTTGTGTTCTTCGAGATCGTCTGCGAAATCGGCGCGGATGTGCTCGCCGAGTAGTCCGTATCCCCGCCATAACTGGCGGTAATGGATTGCGTTCCCACGGCGAGTGAGGATGTAGTGAACGTAGCGATTCCTGATGCGGTTACACCCGATCCAATTACCGTCGTTCCACCTTTGAAGGTGACCGTTTCACCATTCGGGATGCTACCGCTGGAGGGATGAATGGTGGCCGTAAACGTGACCGGACTGCCCAGGTTCGCCGGCGATCCGGAAGTCGTGATCGTTGTCGTCGTAGATGCCGTGTTGACCGTCTGGCTCAAAGCTTGCGATGTCGCGGAAGAGAAGTTCGCGTCTCCCGAATACACGGCGGTGATCGAGTAAGTACCCGGCGCGGAAAAACTGGTGCTGATGGAGGCTTGCCGTGATGTCACCGCGGCGGGAGATCCGATTACGTGACCATTCTGCGAAAACGTAACGGTCCCCGTCGGAGTCCCGC
>NZ_CAJCHS010000140.1 GCF_903970205.1 Nevskia soli
TCGTGCAGTTTGGCTATGCCGAGTGGGGCGCGCCGTCGAGTTATTACTGCACGTCGCGCGCGGAAGCCTGCGCGGTTGCCTTGGAAAAGATTAACGAGACAACGCCATTCTACTTTGCGACAACCGAGGGCACTCAACTACGCGGAGTACCCTGCACAAGAGCCTGCTCGATATCCATTCCCGGAATTAGCGGCCGCGTACTCTATTACCAGGTGCTCTTCCGCAATGGCTCGGGCGCTGTAGTCGCGACCGGCGAACCGGCGGTATTCGTTGTCCCATAAAGTCGGTTACTTGATCAGTCAGTACCCGACCTTAAGCCATAGCTTCATTTTCCGAGAGATTTGTGAGCTGAGGAACCTGGGACTGGACATCGCAGTCGCGTCAATCCGAAATCCCGATCGCCCTATCAATCAACTATCAACCGGGGAAAGAGCCGAGGCTGAACGGGCCTATTACATTCGTGCCGATGCGAAGCACTGGCCGACATCTCACCTGAAAACAATACTAGTCCGTCCCGGGCGCTATTTATCCGGATTACTCGAAGCGGTGAAGCTAGCCAAATGGAACTTGAGAGTGTTAGTCAGGCACTTACGATTCTTCGGCGAAGCGGTAACCGCGGGTCAATGGTTCCAAACTCGCGGCGTAGACCACGTCCACACCCACTTCGCCTCACTAACCACGCTCCTGATAGCCCGCATCTTCGGTACAGCGGTCTCCATGACCATCCATGGCTCGGATGAGTTCATCGATCCTGTAGGTTTCTGCATGGCCGAGAAGGTTCACACCGCGAAACTAGTCATCGGGATCAGCCGTTACGGCTGCAGCCAGATCATGCGCTTCTCGGAACCGGAGGATTGGGACAAAGTAGTCATGGTCAGGCTCGGAATCGACCCGGAGAACTTCCAACCTGTCCCGCCGCAGCCGTCCGGCGTCTTTCGAATCATCTGCGTAGGCCGCTTAGTCCCGGTAAAGGCATACGGATTCTTAATAAGTGCAGCCATTGAACTAACCAGGCGCGGTCATGCCGTGAAACTTACCATCGTCGGCGGCGGGCCCGAGCGCGAGCGTCTCGAACGCCTCGGCGGGAACGTCGAGTTCACGGGCGCGCTTCCCAACGACGCAGTCCGGGCGCGCCTGCGCGAATCCGACTGCTTCACCCTGGCCAGCTTCGCCGAAGGCGTCCCCGTCGTCCTGATGGAAGCCATGGCCCTTGAGATCCCCTGCGTCGCCACGCGCGTAACCGGCGTGCCGGAGCTGATCGAAGACGGCGTCGAAGGCCTGCTCGTGCCGCCGGCCGACGCGCAAGCTTTGGCCGACGCCATCGAACGTCTTATCGCTAACCCGGACCTCCGCCATCAGATCGCCGCGAACGGTCGCCGCAAGGTTCTCGATCAGTACGATCTCCGCCAAAACGCCCGCGAACTCCGCGATCGCCTAACGTCCGTGACGCCGACTTAGAAACTCTTCGTAGATGCCGGCCATCCGCGTCACCGAAGCCGCAATCGCGAGGTTCTCTTCGACAAACTTCCGCGCCGAAGTCGCGTAACTTCGCCGCATCCCCGCATCGAGCAGTAGTGTCGTCAGCGCGCCCGAAAGGCTGTCCAGATCGCCCGGCGCAAACAGAAGCCCGCGCTCGTTCCGCCCCATCAGCTCCGGGTTCCCGCCGACATCCGACGCGACGCACGCGCACCCGCACGCCATCGCTTCCATCAGCGAGTTCGAAAGGGCTTCGGTCTTCGACGGCAACACGAAGATATCGATCCCATGCATCCAGCGCGCAACGTCGTTCGTGGCAGGGACAAACTCCACGCCGTCGCCGGCCACTCGTCTTAGCTGCTCGAGCATGGACCCGCTGCCCACAATCAGAACCCGGCTCGGTACTTGCCGACTCACCTGTTCGAAGGATCGGATAAGTAGCTCAAGGTCCTTCTCCGGCCGCAGCGCGCACACCACGCCGATCGTCAAGAGTTCTCGAACTGGCCGTTCGCGAAACCCGAAAGCATTCGCGTCAAGGCCGTTGTAACAAAGCCGTAGGCGAGAGTCGGGCACATGTTCGTCCTCGACAAGATGCCGCCGGATATATTCGCAATTCACCACGATCGCATCGGCCATGCGATCGGTAAGACGCAGAATCCGCAGCCGCATCGTGCCGGCCAGGCTGCGGTGCGCCCGCTGGCTTGCCAGCACCACCGGGCTTCTGCCCAGCTTCGCGGCGGGGACACCGAAGATGTCCATCGGAACATCGAACGCATGCACCAGATCGATCCGCTGCGAACGAATGTAGTCGGCGAGGCGAAGCGCTTGCCTGACCGCTCCAAACGAGAAGAACGAGTGGATCGGAAACGTCACAATTGGAATCCCGGCGGCCTTGATCTCCGCGGTCCGAATCCCGCCGGACACGAAGCAGCCGACACGGACGTCGTACCGCGCCGGATCGAGAGCCTTTGCGACCTCCGTCAACTGCCGCTCGCTCCCGCCCAGATCGAGGCAATGCGAAAGGAGCAGAATGCGCTTGCGGTCGCTCACGGCAGGACGATCCTGGTGACCAGCGCCTCAATCACGGGAGAATCGCAAACACAGTGCAGAATCGAACTCGGCACGCGGGTACCAAAGACAGGCGAACGCCACGCCGGCCGGATCTCCGCTCGCAGTTGCGGATCGATGAAAATCTCCACAGGCCCGATCGCAAAGTGATGCGAATCGACACGTATGATTGGAAGCGCGGAGTGCCAGACTTGCTCTAGCGCAGGCCCTGACACGCGGTCACGAATTAGCAGCACCCGTTGATCAGTCCAGTCCACCGATCGCTCGTGAAACCACCCGCGATAGGTGCATCGTCCCGTCGCGCTCCATTGTTCAGCAGTAACACGCGAGACTTCGGGCTTATTTGCCCATCGGAACGGATGCACCGGATCCGCCTGGTCAAGGCCCCCCAACCGCACCGTAGAGTGCGCTAAGGTTCCGCGAAACCAGTCGCGGGCGGCTGGGTCACTGACGTAAGTGAAGGCGCCTGGATCTGTTAGGATCTCTTGTCCATCCAAGCTAAGGGTTACCGCCAAAGCATCGGCATGGCTGTGGCCGGCCCCGCCGCGGCTCATCTCACCGCAATCGAAGATTACTCTCGCCGCCCCGCGCCGAAACACAGTAAGTCCGCTACTCGCCCAATGCTCGCTCAAGTCGGGCAGCGACTGTTCGTGGAGTGTAGCCGGTCCGATCCACCAAATACCTTGCTCA
>NZ_CAJCHS010000141.1 GCF_903970205.1 Nevskia soli
GAAGATCCCGGCGAGCCCGCGTGAGCATATGTCTGCGCAAACACTGCCCCTTAGTCTCGAAGAGTTCCATAAGTTGTACGACGGCGCCAAGCCGGCTTATGAGTACTGGGACGGAAAAGCGGTCCAGAAGTCGATGCCGACTTTGTTGCACGGCTTCTTGCAGTTTCTGATCATGAAGATGCTCGATGCGGCCGCTTGGAATACAGCATCGGAGGTCCGGCTGAAGATCGTTCCTCATGCAGAACCCGTACCGGATGTGATCGCGGTACGGGAGCAAATCGAAGGCCGGTATCCGACTTCGGCGCCCGATCTTTGCGTTGAGATCCTGTCGCCCGATGACACGCTGTCTCAAGCGCTCCAGAAGGCCGCACACTATATTCAGTGGGGAACCGAATGCGTTTGGATCGTGGACCCCGACAAGCGCACCGCCTGGCTATTGCAGAAAGGTTCGCCCGAACCGACATGGATCCCTCCGGAAGGCATGCTGCGAATCGGGGAAAACGGAGATTGCTCTTCCTGCGCTTTTTGCAGAGGTCGACAAGAGACTCAAAGTCCCCGGCAAGCCCATCTGAACCGCTAGACTCTATGTCTGGAGGATTGAATGAGCGCTTTCGAAAACTTCCCCCGCATCACCCCGTTTCTCTGGTTCAATTCGAATGCCGCGGAGGCAGTCGACTATTACCTCACGATCTTTACTAACTCGCGCCGGCTGGATGAAACCGGCAACGGTGACGGCGCCCCGGCGCGGCGCCCTGTCCTCACGATTGCTTTTGAACTCGACGGACAGAAGTTCATTGCGCTGAACGGCGGCCCGATGTTTCCGTTCACGGAAGCGGTTTCGTTTGTCGTGCGCTGCGACACGCAGCAGGAGATCGACGACTATTGGGCGAAGCTATCGGCCGGCGGCAGCGAGGGGCAGTGCGGCTGGCTCAAAGATAAGTTCGGGCTATCCTGGCAGATCGTCCCCGCGCGCTTACCCGAATTCGTCAGGAATCCCAAGGCAATGCAAGCCCTGATGCAGATGAAGAAGCTCGACATCGCGGAACTGGAGCGCGCCGCACAGTCATGACCGCACCGGCGAACTCCGGTTCAATCCTCGACAAACTGCGTGCGCAGAGCGCCTGGTACGGAGCCGGCGCGCGCGGCAACCACTCGCGGTACGTCGCGCTGAAGACGACTCAGATTATCCTTGCGGCCGCAATCCCGGTCGTTGCCGTCGCGGCTGCAGGCGTGACGCTGAAATGGACCACCGCCATCCTTGGAGCACTGGTCGGCATCATTGAAGGGATTCTCCAGTTAGGTCAGTACCAGCAGAACTGGCTGTTGTACCGCGCCACTCGGGAGGCCCTGAAGCGAGAGGACTTCCTGCATGAAGCCAAGGCCGGACCTTACGCGACCGCAACGGATGCCGACACGCTTTACGTAGAGCGGGCGGACGCGATCATATCCGGAGAAAACACGAGATGGATTACTTCGCAGCAGCAAACGGGCGGCAAGAAATAAGATACAAGCTAAGTCGCGAGTATCTGCTCTAACGCAGCTAACTGCTGCTCGGTGCTGTCCATCATCCACTTCGGTTGATGAAGCGCGCGCGCTTGGTCGAGTAACTCCCGAGCCTTAGCTTCGCAACCCAGCCCGATGTGCGCTTGCGCCAGGGTAACCAGCGCCCAGAATTGCCTTTCAGCGCCTGCCGCCGGTGTGGCTGCCAGTAGCGTTTCGCAAATCGGCAGTACCCGTCGGCGAATCCGTGCGGCAAGCACTCGATCGGCCGCCGCCTCGGCGCCTTCAGAAACCGATGCTCTCAGGTCGTAAAGGAACGCCAGGTTGATCCCGTTGTACTCGTCGTTCTTCAGATAGAAGCCTTTTTCGCAAGCCAGAATTGCTGTAGTCAGGTCATCAGGATTCCTGGTCAGCTCCCACGAACGCTTGTGAATCGAACTCCACAGGCCGAGAGTCTCCGTGTCGGTGGAGATTTCGGGATTCAGCTCCGCCAGGATAACTCCCGCCGCTTGCAAGGCACGTAGCTCATCGGGTTGCTTACTCTTGAAGGTTACGAACGCCAACCGCTGCACCACATAAGGGTCTCTTGGCGCCATCGGACGCACCAGGTTCAGGAGTGTTTTCGCGGTTTCGAAATCGTTGTTCGCAATCGCGGCGTTGGCCTGGTCCATCAGGACTTTCATCGTCGGATTGGACGCGTCACTCTCACTCGCCGCGGCGGTCACGGCGGCCGGCGATGATTGCGCCACAGCCGCTTCGATCTTTCTTCTCGCCGGAGGATCCAGATCGGAGAAGAACGCGTATACCGGGCTATCTTTCTCAGGCTTCTGCAGGATAGTCCCGATAGCTTCAGTAAGTTCTTTCTTCATCCGCATAACTTCGGCGAAATCGATACCTTCGCCGAGGTGCCGATAACGGCGCACGGCCAGATGACTCACGTCGAAAGGGAAAACCATCTTGTCTTCGGCGATCGTGATCGTCGTGTACGGTCTAAGGGCGTGGCGCACGCCGAGTTCATAGAGCGCGTTGGCATTCGACGTCGAAATGTCGGCGATTACAACATCGGCGGTGAGCAGGTATTCGTACATCGGAACATCGATCAATCCCGAGTGGATGATCTCATCCGCGCGCTTGCAGTCGAGGCCGGCTTCTTCCGCCGCGGGCTTGATGATGTACTGATATGACTTATCCAGGTCAAGCACACGACCAGTCTGGTAATCCGTTTTCTTACCGAATCCCATGACGACGAAGCAAGTCTTCTTACTGTCAGGCATAACTTCTCCGGTCAACTAGCTTAGGGCATCCGGTCCTTCGCAATCGCCCAGGCTCCGTCGTGGTTAGCGATCACGAGCCGTTCATCCGCCGAGTGGCCGTCGGGGTAGGAGAGATGGTAGTCGCAAGTGTACGCGCCATGTTCGCGCACTGTACAAGCGCCGGAAAGCGCATAATTGGACGGCCGTCCTTTCGCCTGCAAAGCGCCCACATCGGAGTTGAAGGTCTGGCGATTCCACTTCGCCCTCAAGTCGGGTCCAAGCATGGCGTAGGCACGTTCCAAATCTCCGGAGTCGCGAGTCTGTAGATAACTAATACCGAAGGTCGAAGCTTCCTTCGCGGGATCGGAACTGGGGCTGGGACCGGGATGCGGCGTCCGGGTTGAGAACCAAACCGCCAGCCCGATAACCACAATCAAAGCCGCGGCGATGGCGTAGATATAGGAAGGCATGCGAGTGCGCTCCGGCGGCCGGGACAATTCGGGGCTCTGTTGGCGAATGGGCGGCGCGGGCGCGGGGTTATCCCCGCTTTTCGTGACAACTTCAGCCAGACGGCCGACCGCTGTGTCGAAGTTGTTCCCGAATGCATCGAGCCACTGAAGATTTCCAAGAAAGTAAACCAGACCCGGCGGAGGTTTGACATCTTCGATGCGCAGGGTGATGATCGGCAGCCCACGCGCATCGGCAAGTTCGGCTTCGCGCGAGATCTGTTTTGCGTTCTGCGAATTCGACGACAGAATCAAGACGAAGTGACTGCAGGCATCGAGACCGGATACGATGGCGGCCGCCCACTCCTGGCCAATCCCGATATCGCGCGGCGCGATCCAGCACGGAATGTTCTGACTTTCCAGAGCGGCGCACGCCCGGTCGGCGGAACTCTTATCTTCACTTCGATAGCTGATGAAAACCCGTCGCGCCATAGCGGAATTTTATCTTAGAGCCGGAACGATGGTTCTAGACGCTTCCTCCTATACGCCCCCATATAGCCCACGACTCAATCCCGAGGCCGACCGAAAGGGAGGGTCCGCACCTTCACCGCGACCCCGCGGGCCCGCGGTTCCAACCTACCGCCAACAGCAAATTTCTCCTCACGTTCCCCGCAGACGTTCGTCTAAGCCGCGTGACCGTACACCGGTCACGATGTTAGCGAAGAAGGAGTCTTTGAGATGTTTAAGTCAGCATTACCCGTTTTCTGGATCCTCCTATTAACGGCAGCCGCTTCACGTCCGAGTCCGGCACAGTCGCTCGTGCTCGATCTCCCTCTGCCCAGCCAGCCGGCCGAGATCTCGCAACGAATCGGCATTACGGATGTCACAATCAAGTATCACCGTCCTCTTGTGAACGATCGCAAAATATGGGGCGGTCTGGTGCCCTATGGCGCCGTGTGGCGCGCCGGCGCGAACGAAAATACTACGATTACCTTCAGCGATCCGGTCCTAATCGAAGGCAAGCCGCTCGACAAGGGAACCTACGGACTGCATATGATCCCGACCGCCGACGAGTGGACGATCATCTTCTCGAAAAACTCGACTTCTTGGGGGTCGTTCACTTATGACCAGAAGGAAGACGCACTCCGCGTAAGCGTGAAGCCCAGTGCCGCGGAGATGCACAACGCCCTGACCTATGACTTCGACCAGTTAAAACCGGACTCGGCGATCGTTTTACTGGAGTGGGAGAAGCTGGCGGTGCCGTTCAAGGTCTCGGTGGATGTCCATGACCTGGTACAGGCAAGTCTGAAGAGGCAGCTCCGGAATTTATCGCAGTACACATGGATGAGTTGGGATGATGCGGCGAGCTACCTCGTTAAGGAGAAGGTCGATTTGGACGAGGCGCTTACCTATGCGAACAAATCCATCGAAAATGAAGACCGCTACGAAAACGAAATGACTAAGTCGACCATTCTGACCGCACTCGATCGCAAGGAGGAAGCTGCCGTCGCCCAAAAGAAAGCGTTATCGCTGGCCAATCCGCTCCAGGTCCATACATTCGCGCGGCAGTTGCAGGCCGAGAAGCGCACGGACGAAGCGTTCGCGATCTTCCGCGAAAACGCGAAGAAACATCCCGACGAATGGTTCGTGCATGTGGGGCTCGCTCGCGTCTACTCCGCACAGGGTAAGTTTGACGACGCTGCTAAAGAGATGAAATTGGCGCAAGATAAGGCCCCCGATGTCCAGAAAGCCTATTTAGCTACGCTCGAAAGCAAGTTGGAAACCAAGCAGGATATAAATCCCTAGCGGGGAGCCACCCTTATGGGTCGCGGCCATTGAAATCATGTCCGCGTGTGCGGGACAAGATGATCATAATATCCAATATTGAAAAGGAATATCTGCTTGAAACGATCTACGCTCCAGAGATCGCCGCTAATTACGGTGTGTAAGTGGGAATAGTACTCGTGCAGATTCGGGTCGGCGATAGTATTCACGCCGGTGGTTACCGTGTCCAGATAACCCTCAGGTAAATTTCGAAGGTAGTGACCTACTCGCCACGGTCCTTTGACGATCGGCAGCCGCGCTAGAAAGGCATCGCCCAGGGCGAATGGGTCGACTACATGAACTTTCGGTCCGACAATCCATCCGTAGTAGCCGATATTCGGCATGACGACGGTCTTGAAACCCGAATCTCTGGCTTCAGCGCCAACCACGGTGAAGGCGCACAGCGGCCACAAGGTATCGCGCCGGTAGTGCATCAATCCGGCGCATTCATAGTAATGGGAGCGTTCGTCCGCGACGCCGCCGCCGATCAGCCGCGGAGTAATGTCGGCAACGGCTGTAGTAACCGTCGGATAAGGTACCCAAAGCCCCAGGCCGGCAATCAACGCCAGAGTAGGTACGCCCAGAGCCCACCGCGGATTCCAGTATCTCGCAATCAAAGCTACACAGAACACCAGCGACGCACTGAAAAAGCGCGCGCACATGAAATCTCCGCCGACACGCAGAATGTAAATCAAGTTGAGCACCACGCCCGCGGCAAGCGCCCATTCGCGCGCGTAGTAGGCAACCACCAGACCGAGACTAATCACGAAGATCGTGCTGGTATCGAACTGGATGGCGTTCATATAGTAAACAATGCCCTGAAAGATCATGTCGCGAGTAGGGATCCCGGTATTCAGTTTGGCGTAAGCGGTGTTCGGAAAGAGGAATCCATAGTAGAAAAGAGAGAATGCCAGCCACGCCAGGCAGGGGGTCCAACCTAGCAGCGCCCTTCGCCAAACACGGCTAAGACCGGTTCGAAAGTATAGAACTCCGAGAGAGGGAAGAAAGAATAAGACCGTATCTTCGCGGTTCGTCGCGGCCAGCGCGGCGATCAGAGTAAGAAGGAGCGGGTCCCGGCCGCGCCAGTAGAAGTAAAGATAAGCCGCAATGGCGCAGTGCGTTGCCGGATTTTCGATTCCGGATATGGAGAAGTCAATGAAAGCTTTGGAGAAGATCAGCGCGAAACTTGCGGTAATCGCTCCCATGTCGCTGGCATCGCGCGTAATCAGCACAAACGCAGCCAGAGACAATACGAGGGATACCGCGATTACGGATAAGTAAACATTCCCGGAGAGCCAGGTAACAAACGTGACGATCCCCAGAAAGAGCGGATCGGTGTAAGTCTGCACGCGGTCCGCGACATTCCATCGAAGACCATAGCCGTTCAGAAAATTGTCAAGAACACGAAACGGAATGTAGGCATCTTCCGCAACCCAGGCGGTTCGAAGAAGCAGCATGCTCAATAACGCCAGCGCGATGAGGCGGATGATTGCGGATCGACTCAGCTGCGGCGAGGCTTGCACGGGGAGTGTGCCGCTCGCCGCCGCGGGCGCGAAGATTTGCACGCAACGAGTTTACGACAGAATGCGGAAGCTTCGTATTCCCGTGCTCAACTACATCTTGTAAAAGAACTGTTCGTATACAATTTTGCCGTTGTCGACTTCATAAACGGCTACCTCTTCCATCTGGAACCGCTTGGATTGCGGCTTGAAGGTCACGTCCATTTTAAAAGTCACGGCGAAGTGAGAGCCGGCAACCAGAGGCCCTTCCACCTTCGAGGAGTGAACCTCATGGTTGGATGTCCACCATTCGGCTTTACCCTTCACGCCCTCAAGCCCCTTCGTTTCGCGCGATCCTCCTGGGGGCGCGGCTGCTTCCACGCTGACGATGTCAGCCCCGTAGAGCTCGTCTATGGCCTGGTCGAACTTGCCTTCCGAGCAAAGCTCTACGATCCGGTCTGCTACTTCCTTGATAGTCACGATTCTTGATCTCCTGTCCTCGACTTGGAGTGCGTCGCTAAACACCGTAGCACACGCCCAAGCGCAGCCGTTGACACAAAATCGAAATACTTGTTACTGATTGAAAACGCAACAGCTTACCTAAGTATCAGCACAAGGAAAGACCTTCGTTTTCGCGCGCTGAAGCCTAGACTGTTGGCAGCGGAGGCTAACTTCGCGCCATCTCTCGGAGGCAAGCATGTCAACCGGCCGTCTTGTGGGCCTTTTACTACTCATCGGCGCGGGCTTGCACGCCTTGCACGCCCAGCCGCAGCTGACGACCATCCAGGACACTCTCTATTCCGCGAACGGTACCCGGATGAACGCGACGGCGGTGATTACCTGGTATTCCTTCCAGTCGTCCAATGGTTCCCCCGTCGGGATGCAGAGCCTGACCGTGCCCATTGTGAATGGCGCGATCTATGTTCAGCTGGTTCCGAATACAACGGGAACGCCCACGCAGCCCTATACGGTGCTCTATGAGAGCGATGGGTACATTCAATACGAAGAGACGTGGATGGTGCCTCCGAGCACGACACCGCTGACGGTTGCAGCCGTTCGCACCAGTTCCACAGCGGGCGCCCCGCAGCAGATCGCGGGAAACGGCACGACGGGGGGGACGGTCGGCGGAGCCGTCGCACAAAGCCCGATTCCCGAGTCGCAAGTCACCGGGCTTTCATCCGACTTAGCGGCGCGTCCGTTAAAGGGCGGCGGATATGGAACCAACCGCGTCGCCATCGTAGACCAGAACAGCGCTCTGGAAACCGTGGTCGGCAACGCGACGGATTGCGTGTATGTCGACGGGACCTCGGGTCCCTGCTTCGATCCCACGCAACTGCCGGGCTACTCCGACGGCGAAGTTCCAGGCGGGGTCGTCGATGGATCGAATCTGAACTTCGGGTTAGCCGGCACTCCGTCGCCCGCGGCTTCGCTGCTGCTATTCCGCGACGGAATCCTGCAGCAGCAGGGCTTCGATTACACGCTGACCGGTCAAGTCGTGCAATTCGGTTCGGGCGCGGCGCCGCAACCGGGGGATACACTGATCGCGTCCTACCGTCTTTCGCCCACGGCGCAGGGGCAATCGGCCGGGCCGACGTTCGGCCAGGGCGGAGGTTCCACTAATGGCGTCGTGATCTTCCCGGTGTGGAATCCGCAAGTGGTTTGCAGTGCTACCGGCACTTCGACTTCGTCGGTCGGAACCGCAACGCTTGGAACCTGCACGCTCCCGGCCGGTTTTCTGGGTCCAGGCGACCGCGTCGAGATTCGGATGCTGCTGGCCCATAGCGGGGGCACCGCGATCTTTAACTACAGCGTCGTGTGGGGTTCGACCACGCTGTTGAATCGCACCGGCGGAGTGAACGATACGATGATTTCGGCCGGCGCGAACGCTTCGGTAACGACTGGCGCGACCTCGTTTGACGGACAGAGCTTCGGCACCGAACTCGTCCTGCTTCCGTTCCTCACGTCGGCGCCCGATTCCATCACGGCTCCCATCACGATCTCTTTTCAGGGCAACGTGAACGCGGTGAACGGTGTCGTTACCGACGCTTTGAATCTAATCAGCTATAACGTGGTGCGCTATCCGGCGATCAGCCATCCGTAGAGTCGCAAAACACCGCTTGCTCACGCGCGCGGCTCAGTACACCCGTCGGTTCACCACCAATGGGAGGGTATCCGGGTGGAACGGCGCATGTTGGGAGACATTTTCGAGGGAGCCGCGACGGTAACGGAGCGGTTACTACCCGCTGCCACCCAACCTTAAGCGCGAAGACTTGCCGCGGGAATCTTACGGATGAGATCCGCGAGTTGATCCTGGCTCTCGGCGCCGATCGTGAAACAGTCGACCGTGCCGCTATGCGCCAGAGCGTACTGGAGGCACTCGTCGACGCGGTTTGCGAGTTGCCCCGCGCCCAGAATCTTCATCCCGATCACGCCCTTGCCCGACGCCTTCATCTGCTTCAGAACCCCGAGCACCACTTCCGGTTCGGCATCCATCAGCACCTGCGCCGAATTGATGCGCGCCAGATCGACTTCCACCCAAGGCGTCGCGGCCGACGTTTTTAACGCCGCGAGCGTATGGCAAGATGTCCCCTTCGTCCGGACAATGCCGCGCTCCTGAGCCTCGCTAAGTACGTCCATCGCGCCCTTCTTGCGATCCGGCCAGTCCGCTTCCTGCATGTTGTGGAGCAGCAGGATGTCCAGGTAATCGGTGTTGATCTCGCGGCGGAACCGATCGAGATCCGCCTTCATCTCCGCCGCCGTCGACGCGTGCGTCTTGGTCAAAATCGTAACGTTCTCGCGCCGGACCGACGTCAGCGCTTCACGCAGATGGGGATGGCTGCCGTACTGGTCGGCCGAATCCCAAAACGTGACCCCGTTGTCGTAGCCGAAGCGCAGCATATCCGCGACGCCGCGAACTCCCAGCTTGCGCGTCTGGTCCGAACTCCCGTTGCTGCCGTTGGTCCCCGTGCCCACCGCGAGCCGGCTGACGCTGACTTGACGCGGACCCAG
>NZ_CAJCHS010000142.1 GCF_903970205.1 Nevskia soli
AGCAGCGGACTTCGGGTGTCGGGGGCGTGCGGCTGGTGGAGCGGATGCCGCTGTGGACACCGTATCCGGCAGTGGTGGAGCGGGTGCGGACGATCGTGAACCACGAGGAGTTGCGCGGGAAGTGCAGCCTGGCAGTGGATGCGACGGGGGTGGGCGGTCCGGTGGTGGATGCCTTGCGCGCGGCGCGTCTGGGCTGCGAGATTGTAGCGGTGACGATCACGGGCGGAGATCGCGAGCAGCGGAGTGACTCCGGCGGGTTTGGCACCGCGGGGGTGACGCGGTGGAGCGTGCCGAAGCGCAATCTGATCGCGGGGATTGAGATGCTGCTGGAGCGAGGGGAATTGCAGATTGCGCGGGGGGCGCGCGAGGCAGGGTCGCTGGCGCGGGAACTGTTGGACGTGAAGGCGACGATGCGGACGACAGGCAGAGTGCGGATCGGCGCGGATGGCGGCGGCGAGCATGACGATCTGGTGATTGCGGTGGCGCTGGCGTGTTGGCGGCTGCAGCAGCGGACTTCGGGTGTCGGGGGCGTGCGGCTGGTGGGGATTTGAGAGAGCGGCGGCGCGCCAATGTTCAACTCAAAGAAAGCTGCATAATCCGGTTCAAAAACAGGAGTATCCGGGTATAATCTGCCCAGCATTCGATCGACGAGTGACGGAGGAGAGATTGATGTCACAGGGGCAAATCCATGTTCCACCGCCGGACGGCGGTCCAGGGGGCGGTTTAGGAGGTGGCCATCACGAACGTCAATCGAGGCTGGCAATGCGGACGACGGGCCGAGTGCGGATCGGCGCGGATGGCGGGATGTGAAGATTCGGCCTAACGGTTTCGCCGCTTTCAGCCGATAGCGCATTTAATGAACAACCGCCAAGCCGCGTTCGAAGGACCGAAGAAATACCGGCTGCTGACGCGCAGCGATTTCGATGGGCTCGTATGCGCCATTCTGCTGAAGAGTCTTGGGATTCTGGATTCAATCACCTTCGTGCATCCGAAAGACGTGCAGGATGGAAAGGTCGAGATTACCCCAAACGATATCTTGACCAACCTTCCTTATGCGCCGGAATGCTACCTCTGCTTCGATCATCACGATAGCGAGGCGACGCGGGCGGAGGACACGTCGCGTACAAACCATATCCTGCTGCCGGAGGCCGATTCGGCCGCGCGGGTTCTCTACGAATGGTACGGCGGGGCGAACGCCTTCCCGTTCGTAAGCAATGAATTGATGCGGGCCGTCGATAAAGCGGATTCGGCGAGCTTCACGAAAGAGGATATCCTGAACCCGCGAGGGTGGGAGTTGCTGTCCTTTCTCATGGACCCGCGAACGGGGCTGGGCCGATTCCGGCAGTTCCGGATTTCGAACTATGAATTAATGATGGCGCTGATCGATTACTGCGCAACCCACTCGATAGAAGAGACGCTGCAGCTGCCGGACGTTCGGGAACGCATCGATCTTTATCGCGAGCACCAGGAGCGGTTTGCCGCGCAGATTCGCCGTTGCACCACCGTTCATCAGAATGTTGCGGTGCTTGATCTACGTGAAGAGGAGGTCATCTACGTTGGGAATCGTTTCATGATCTACGCCCTGTTCCCGCAATGCAATATCTCGATGCACATCCTGTGGGGGCTGCGGCGCGAAAACACGGTGGTGGCCATCGGTAAGTCGATCCTGAACCGCACCTGTGAAATCAAGGTGGACGAGTTGGTCTCGATGTATGGCGGCGGCGGTCATGCGGCCGCGGGCACGTGCCAGGTGGCTCATGAAGCGGCTCCAGGCGTGATCCGCGACATCGTCGCGCGGGTTAATGCGGGCGCGGCGACCGCACGGGAACTCGCGTTGGTTTAGCTACCAAAGTCCGGCGGCCCTCAACGCCGGATAGAGCGCCTGGTACGTGCGATGTCCCGCGCGATAGACTTCGATATTCTCGCGTTCGGGCTGAATGGAACTGACTTCCCGCACGACGGCCCGGCAGGCTTCCGGTACGGAGGCGAAGGCTCCGGTGCCCGCCATGGCCAGCAGCGCAGCCCCGTAAGCCGAGCCCTCCTGCGTTTCTAGGGTGACTGTTTTTTTGCCGAGGATGTCCGCGAGCACTTGCCGCCAGAACGGACTTTTCGCTCCGCCTCCGGAGGCGCGCACGGATTCGACTCCGACGCCGAGCTCTTCGATGATGTCGAGGCAATCGCGCTGGCTATAGCAAACGCCTTCGACCAACGCGCGGATCAGGTCGGCGCGTTGGTGCCGCGCGGTCAAGCCCATCCATCCGCCGCGGGCTCCGGCATCGAGGTGCGGCGTGCGCTCGCCCATCAGATAAGGAAGCCAGTAGAGTCCCTGCGAGCCGGCCGGCGCTTCCGCCGCTTCTTCCATCAGCTCGCCGTATTCCACGCCGGGCGCAAGCTCGCGGCGAAACCATTGCAGACTCAATCCCGCGCCTTGCGTCACGCCCATCACATGCCACTTGCCCGGCACCGCGTGGCAGAAGGTGTGCACTCGACCGGAGGGGTCGTACGCGACCTGCTCCATATGCGCGAAAACCACGCCGGATGTGCCCAGCGTGCAGGAAACGAATCCCGGCTCGACGACGCCGTTGCCCACCGCGCTCGCGGCCTGGTCGCCGCCGCCGCCCACGACGGGAATGCCCGCTTGGAGTCCGGTAGCGGCTGCGGCCTGCTCCGACAACGTTCCGGTGATCTCGGGCGATTCGTAGACACGCGGGAGAATCGCCGCGTCCAGGCCAAGCGCGCTGACCATCTCGGTCGACCAACGCCGCTCGACCACATTGAACAGCGCGGTACCCGAAGCGTCGGAAACTTCGGTTGCGTAATCACCCGTGAGCCGGAACCGGACGTAATCTTTCGGCAGCAGCACTTTGCGAACGCGCTCGAACAGCGCCGGTTCGTGATCGCGCACCCACAGCAGCTTCGGCAGCGTGAAGCCGGTCAGAACGGGATTCGCGATGTAGTCGAGCACACGCTGGCGTCCCAGTTTCGCGTTCACCCAGTCGACTTGGGGCTGGCTGCGCTGGTCGCACCAGATGAGTGCCGGGCGGATGACGCGGTCTTCGGCGTCGAGCAGGGTGAGTCCGTGCATCTGGCCGGAGAGCCCGATCCCTTTCACCTCCGCGGGTGCGATCCCGGCTTCCTTCAGCGCGCCATTGATGGCGAGCGATGACGCATCCCACCAGTTTTCGGGATTCTGTTCGGCCCACAGCGGCTGCTGCATGATTATCTCGTCGTGAGCGGCGGTGATGCCGGCGACGATGCGGCCTTCCGCGTTTACGACCAGGGCACGGCTTCCGCCGGTGCCGATATCAACTCCGAGCCACATAGTTGGTTTCGTAACCCCAAGGTAAATAAGCGGCGCCGAACAGGCCGGCTTCGCTGCCGAGTTCTGCGCGTGCGATCACCGTTTTCGAAGCGCGGAAGGTGAACGAGCGCTTGGAGACTTCGTCAAGCATGGGGATCGAGAAAACATCCCACGCCGGAAGCGGGCCGCCGCTGATGAGATACAAAGGAAAATTAAAGGTGTTGACCATAGCGGCCAAGGCAATCCCGAGCGCGCGGCCCATGTGATCGAACACGGCGAGGGCGCGCTCATCGCCGGCCTTGGCCAGGGTGTACACCTGTTCGGAGGTCACATCGCCGAGGCCGATCAGAAATGCGAGGGCCGCGATGGCCGTCGCGGACGCATGCTTCTCCAGGCAGCCGCGGTTCCCGCATCCGCAAGGGTTCCCGTTGGGCACAACCGTGATGTGTCCGACCTCGCCGGCCATGCCCAGATAGCCGTGGACGATCTTTCCGTCGGCGATGATGCCGCCACCCACGCCGGTTCCGAGGGTGATGAGCACAAGGTCGTTAACATCGCGGCCGGCGCCGATCCATTTCTCGCCCATGGCCGCGGCGTTGGCGTCGTTCTCCAGAATGACCGGAGTCCCGAGCTTGCGCTGCAGGGCATCGCGCATGGGAAACCCTTCGAGAACCGCCAGATTATTGGAACCGGCGATGACGCCTTCCTTCAACCGGATGAACCCCGGAACGGCGACGCCGATCCCGTGCAGGGAGTGCGTGCCCAATGTGGCGCGAAGCGCTTCTATGGCCGCGGCCATATCGGCGACGACGGCTTCGGGACCATTCGTTAAGTCGGTCGAGCTTGCGATCTTCTGCATCATGCGGCCGTCCCGATCGATTGCGGCAACGCGCAAATTGGTTCCGCCGAGATCGACGCCTATGGAGTATTCGGCCATGAATGCGAATCATATCAGGGCGATTTGAAATTCATGTAGTACTTTCGTTAAAGATGGCCCATAAACAGCCGATATGCGCTGTATAGATAGAAAGATGATGCAAGCGACAAGGGTTTCATGTTACAGATGGAACATTGATTGCTTCGGTGCGTCTTTCCTACTAGGCGAGGTGCTTTATGGAAGAGGTTCGTTACGTTCAGATTCCTGGCGATGCAACCGTTGAACTCCCGCCGCTGCTTGTTCGCGGGGTCCCGGACGACACGCAGCCGCGCGAGGATTTGGTCAGTGCCGCGGCTGAGATCGTAGAATCCGAAGACCTGCTTCCCATTGAGTTCGATCAGCCCGAGCGTCGTCTCGACATGGCGCTACAGCTGACGGACCAGTACTTCGGTCTGCTGCACTTGTGGCAGTGGGGCGATTCGGTGCTGGAGTGGATCCGCCAATGCGAAATCACGTTTGACGCGAGCGACGCGCTGCGCCCCTTGCTGCATGCGCAGGTGTGGCCGCATGCGGGTCGCAGCAGCTTCGTGAATCTGCTGCTGCACAAGCAGGTTCCGACGCGCGGGATCGGCCTCGAGAAGGCGGTCGGAACGCGCCTGACTTTCCGGCAGCCGCCGCCGATCAGCTGCTGCTCGAATCAATTCCTGTTCTATCTGAAGTCGTCTGTTGCGGACTCCGCCTATCACGCGTGGGCCTGCCTGAATTTGGACGCGGTCGGCCACTTTCCGCCGGATCGGTTCAACTTCAGCGTGCTTGAGATGTAGGTTGGCTGCGACTGATTGATCGCTCGACGGGTGCTCGTACGTTTTCGCGGTGTTGCGAACGTTGCGGGAAAAGTATACGTTTGTGTGACGGCAGGACCGCACGTTGCGGGAGAAGTTCAAACAACTTTCGCATGCCCAGAAGTTTGAGCAATTGGCGGCCGGAAGCTCGGCGGACGTAGTGAAATGGGATCGGATTGCTCAAGTGCTCAGACGTAAGGCGACGCTTCAACGGCAAGCGTTCTCGGGCGAATCAAATGTTGCACGCGGCGGAAGCGGCAGATGACGGACGGCCATCATCGCCTCGAGAGAATCAGGCCCAGGCGGAAGGCTTAGGTCCGTATCCTGTCGATAGAACTCATCGCTCTCCGCCTGAGGCTTAGGAGTCGCGGCATCATCTCGGCGTCGAAAGCTCCGATGTGCATAAGGAGCACGTAAGGGATCTCGCGGTGATAGAGTGCTTGCGAGAGGCTCCGGTAGAACGTGATACTGTCTGCCGCAGCCTGCAGATAGCTTTGTTCCAGCGACTCGATCCCCTTCACGTCACCCTTCGCCTTGCACCTTGCATAGGGCTCGTTCCAGCGGTAATCGCCGAAGCTCATCGTAACTCCCGCGATCTTATATCCGTGTTGCAGCAGGAAAGTCCGGATCGCAGCTTTCTTCTCCGATGTATCGCCTTCGGCAAGGAACGGGAAACGGAACCAATGCCAATCCTGCCCATCCATCCATTGACTTAGCAGGGGTTCGTTCTTACTCACGTCGCTTTCGAATTCTTCGATAGCGTGCTGATTCAGATTCATGTGTGACCAGCCATGATTACCAAGCGGGCTACCGGCCTTGCGCCAGGCTTCCAAAACCGAGACATCGCCCGGGTGCTCTTCGGTTCGGACTCCATTCAGCGACTTCGAGCCGCGTCTCGCCGGGGAGGTAATGCGCTGTGAGCCGGAAGATCATCGAACGTGAACGCGATTTGCGGCGCCGGCTTGCTATCCGAAGTAAAGAGCGACAGCGGAATCGCATTCGCCATGGCGGCATATCCGGCGGGTGAAGGATGCAAATGGTCGCCTGAGTCGTAGGCCGGAAGCAGGCGATCCGGCTGGGCGGGATCACGCATCACGCGGTCGAAGTCGACGACAGCATCGAAGCGGACGGGGGCGCGTATCCAGTCGTTCACCGCTTTGCGGTCCTCCTCGTTGGCTGGACCGGGATGATAGTAGCCCGATCCTTTGTAGGGCAGGATGGTGGCACCGATCGCTGTAATTCCGTGCGCATGCGCTCGCGTGACGATTTGCTCGTATACCGAGAGGATGCGCTGCACAAAAGCCGCATGATCGGCTGGGCTTACTTCGTGCTCTCTGGTCAGGCCGCCTAAGTCGTTCACACCTTCAAGCACGATGAGATAGCGGACGCCGGGTTGTGCGAGCACATCGCGGTCGAAGCGCGCCAAAGCGTTGGGTCCATTGCCGTCGGTCAACAGATGATTGCCGCCGATGCCTTCGTTCAGCACGGATAGGTTCGGTGACGCGGCCTGGAGCCGCCGTGCGAGCGCGTCGGTCCAGCGGTCGTTCCCGTCAGTCGTTGCGCCGTGACCGTCGGTTATCGAATCGCCGAGCGCGACGATTGCCGCGGCCGCGGTACCGGCTCTAACATCCACACCACTAAGTTGGTACCAGTGAGCGACCTTCTTTGCGCCGGCAAGATCGGGCGCACTTACTAAGTCACCGTGTATCAGATATGAAGTCGCGCGGGAACCGGGGTGGCCGGTTTGCTGTGCGGGTGGATCACCGAAATGGATGCTGACGGCGAGGTTGCTTAGAGGCGCGACGGGATACTCGAGGGGATCGGACAAGAACTCAGCACCGGCCGGAATCGTCACGCCGCGGGCGCCATGAAAGGTCAAAGCTTTATCCGATAACGGATCGATCGCCGCGGAAGACGTGGAGACAGGACGCGCGATGTGGACTGAACTTAGACGCAACGGAGCGGTCCCGAACGCATTGGAGAGATGGACGCGCAGCGCCAGGCCGCCCACCGACAGGTGAACCAGTTGCCGGAGCGTGGCATCGCGCAGATCATCCGGCGCGAGCGAGTTTTGCGGTTCGGGGATCTGTTGCGAAGCGGCCCACGAGCCTAGCCACGACGCTACCCCAGCCGGGTCCGGTTGAGCCGCACTGAGACAACCTACGGCGGCGAGTAAAGCAAGGAGATTCTTTTTCATGATCGCGGAAACCGAATGCGACCAAAGTATCATTTGACTGTGCTCGCCCGATCTACCCTGACCCAATACCTCGTGCTCAGTTACGCAAGCATCGCCATCGCGACGGCGCAGAACGCGCCTCCCGTCACGTTTACCGCCGATCAGGACCACCAGAACATGATGGACCAGCTCGGCATCAAAGCGCTGCGGCCCGGCCCGAGCGGGGACGAAAAAGCGCCCAATCATGCGAACTACGACGAGGCGCTGGCCAACCCGTATCCGAATCTGCCGGACATCCTGACCACGAAAGACGGACGCAAGGTCACTACGCGGGAGATGTGGTGGAAGGTGCGCCGTCCGGAAATCGTGGAGGACATGGAACGGGAAGTCTACGGCCGCCTTCCCGCCAACATCCCGAAGGTGACCTGGACGGTTGAAGTCACGGACCACGAGCGCGTGGGCTTCTTCTTCCCGGTGATCGCGAAGAAGTTAGTCGGTCACGTCGATAACTCGGCTTGTCCTGAGATCAAGGTCGATATCTCGATGGTGGTGGTCACACCGGAGAACGCGAAGGGTCCTGTTCCGGTGCTGATGATGTTCGGGCGCGCGGCCTTGCCCGCGCCCGCGCAGCCGCCGCAGGAAGATATGGAGAAGATCAACGCCGCAGTCAAGGCTTTGCTGGTGAAGCAAGATCCGTCTCTACAAGCTATCTTCGAAAAGTATCCGGCTTACAGCGTGAATGCCTCGGAGCCGCTGCCGACCTTCGGGCGCCCTCCGGCCGGCGATCCTCCGACGCCGCAACAGTTGATCGCCGACGGTTGGGGCTACGTTCTGATCGACCCCGGCAGCATCCAGGCGGATAACGGAGCGGGTCTCACGCGCGGCATCATCGGCTTGGTCAATCAGGGGCAGCCGCGTAAGCCTGACCAGTGGGGAGCGCTGCGTGCATGGGCATGGGGCGCCGCGCGCGGGCTGGACTACCTCGAAACCGATTCCGCGGTCGACGCCAAACATGTCGGAATCGAAGGCGTATCCAGGTACGGCAAGGCCGCTCTGGTAACCCTGGCGTTCGAAACGCGTTTTGCCATGGGCTTGATTGGTTCTTCCGGCGAAGGCGGCGCTAAGTTGAATCGCCGCAACTTCGGGGAAGCGGTTGAGAGTTTGACCGGAGGGGAGTATTACTGGATGGCGGGTAACTTCATGAAGTACGGCGCTTCCCAGGCGGTATTCGGAAGTAAGAACGCCGGCGACTTACCCGTGGACGCGCACGAACTTATCGCGCTGTGCGCCCCGCGACTTACTTTCATCAGTTACGGCGTCCCGGAACAGGGAGACGCTAAATGGCTCGATCAGAGGGGGAGTTATATGGCGACTATCGCGGCCGGCGCGGTTTTCAAACTGCTTGGGGCTAAAGATCTCGGCGTGTCGAATGATTACCGGACAGAGCAGATGCCGCCGGTCAATACCGGTCTGCTGAACGGAGAGCTTGCATGGCGTCAGCATGACGGCGGCCATACCGACGCGCCGAATGTAAAGTATTTCATTCAGTGGGCGGACAAGTTCATCGGACACACGAAGGCAAGTTAGTCCGCTCGGCAGGTAACCGTGAATCGCCGCAGGGTATTTCCGGGCCAACCCTCAGCGCTGGAAAATGTATAGAATACATAAAATTCCTGCCCTAAGAGATTGGGGTCCGCGCCGTCGCCGATTGCTACCGCGTAGTTAACGCCGGTTATGCCGGTAATATCCTGACCGAGAAGGATGGGAAGCGTCCAGGTGAAACCGTCGGTCGATTCCGAATAGGCGATGTGCTGGGTATCGTCATTGATCATCACGTAGCGCTTGAGCGCGCTGTTGTAAGCCACATTTGGATCGCCGGCGTAACCTGCATTGGGGTTCAGATCGGTTGACAATCCGCCGATCCCCGGCTGGTTCCATTCACCCTCGAAATACTTCGAGAACGCGGCTGCGTGAGGGGTCTGAGCGCCCGCGGCTGCATAGACCGAGGCAATCGAAGCGCGCGCCACTGAAACGTTAGTGGTTGTCGTTGGCTGCGTCGTGCCGTTGGCAATCCAATCCGGAAAGTACACATAGAAGTACTCTCGGTCGAGCGACACAACTAAAGGCTCGGAGCCGATGTCGAAACCTGCTAAGTCCTCCCGGTAGGGCTGATTGGGGCGGACGATCTCACCTAAGTCCGTCCAATGGCCGCCGCCATCCGTTGAGAGCGCGAGTCCCAGCAGCGAGTAAAAGCTAGTCTCCGTGTTGATCTCGGCATGATACACGATAAGTAGGTTGCCGGCGCCCGGGGCGCCTTGCGGGATAGCATGGACTCTCGCGCCGCCGAGATAGGTATAAATCGGGTAGTTCGGGTTTATGGTCAGATTCGGGCTGATGACTACATCGACAGGCGATCCGGTTCCCAGCGGATTATCAAGAGTTCCGACGGTGCGGGTAACGGAACCGTATTTGTTGTTCTGATCGTGATGCGCTCCATCGCTGGCGAAGAAGACGAGGCCGGAGTCCGACCGGATGACGCCCAGGCTGGTGTCCGGCCAGGCGAAGCCGTTTTGCTGATCGGTGATCGGCGGGATCGCCTTTGCACCGGCTGCTTCCCGCTGGGCGGCGGTCGCGACCGTAAGCAGGTTACTGAGCACCGGTTGGCAGACATGGGGTCCTTGAGCAAACGCGCCGTGCGTTAGGAGGGTTAATGCGAAGCGGATATAACTGAGTCGCATCTAAGACTCAATCTTAAGCCAGCAGCGTCGGCGGCAATCGCGGCGCTACTCGAAGCCGCGGAATGTTACATCGCCATCGGACGGTTGCGCCGACCGTGAAAGGGCGCCGTCTCGTAGGCTGAATCGGGAGCGCTCCCAAAATGATGGTCTGGCGCTCCCTGACCTCCGGTTGGATCGTTCGGCGTGATTTGCGGAACAAATTCCTGGCGGCCGGACTTGGTGTATTTGTTGGGAGTGAAAGTGAGCGAGGCCATTTGACCGGGGTTGAGATTCACCTACTGGGCCGGTCCGATCGGATTGCCGTTATCATACTTAAAGCTCACTTAAACTTAAAGCTCACTTAAAGCTCAGCATGCGTAAAGCTCAGCATGGCCACGCACGGGCTGTCCCCCGGCGCCGCCGCCGGTCGATCGGGCGCCGTGCAAATCGCCCCGCGACCTGTTAGTCGACCTGAGGGATTATTCGTCCTGCGCGGCCGCGAGCGCCGCCTCGAAGTTGGGAGGGCTGCCGACATCCCCCACGTACTCCACGTACTTGATCTTGTTGTCCCCGTCCACGACGAAAATGGCCCGGCTCTCAATGCGCAGATCCTTGATCAGCGTGCCGTAGTTCTCGCCGAAGGAGCCGTCGCGATGATCCGAAAGCATCTTCACCCGGTCCACGCCGAAGTTGCTGCACCAGCGCTTCTGCCCGAACGGAAGGTCCATACTTACGGTGTACACTTCGAGGTCCGGGTGTTTGGCGACCTCGTCGTTGAAGCGTTTGGTTTGCGCGTCGCAAACCGGGGTATCAAGGGAGGGTATGACGCTGAAAATGCGCGTCTTCTTGCCGGTGCCATCCAGCGAAACTTCATTCATCGACGAATCGATTACATGAAAATCCGGCGCCGGATCGCCCACTTTCAGCTCCGGTCCGAGCACCGGCATGGGTTTACCCATCAGGGTCACAGTGCGTTCCATAAATGCTTGCCGCCTCCTGGAATTTATGATTTGAAGCAGGGGGGAGTTCGGAGGCTATTGTAGCAACTCGGGCGAGCTGGTCTGAGGAACGGCTACGATTCGGACACGCCCAATCCAGCTTCGCCGGCACGAACTCAGAGGTTCCGGGCGTCGCCTGATCGACAGCCGGAAGTT
>NZ_CAJCHS010000143.1 GCF_903970205.1 Nevskia soli
ACGCCCGGGTTCACGATCCTCGCGATCGTCACGCTCGCTCTCGGCGCCGGCGTGAACACCGCCATGTTCAGTGTGATCGAAGCGGTCATGCTGCGACCCCTGCCTTATCCGCATCCCGAGCAATTGGTCCGCTTTGCCGAGACGATGCCGGGCGCAAATTGGGCCTCGTTCAGCCTGGCGGATCTCCCCGACTACCTCCACAACACAACGCTTTCCGGCATCGTCCACATCGGCGACGATTCGCTCAACCTCACCGGCGTGGGAGCGCCTGAGCGCGTTCCGGTCACGCGCACCTCCGGCAATTTCTTCGATGTTCTGGGCGTCCATCCGCGCTTCGGTCGCGGCTACTCCCCGTCCGACGATCGCTTCGGCGCGCCCCATGTAGTCGTGCTCGGCGATGAATTCTGGCGTTCGCATTTCGGCGCCGATCCGAATATCATCGGCAAATCGATCCGGCTCGATGGCGAACCGTACCTGGTCACCGGCGTGATGCCGCCGGGCTTCGTTTCCCCCGAGCAGTTCGGCCGCACCGATCGCCTCGAAATGTACGTGCCCGATTGCTACGGACCGGATGTGCTCAACGATCGCGGCACGCGCATCGACACCGGTTTCGCCCGGCTCCGTCCGGGCGTATCGGTTGAACAAGCCCGCAGCGAGTTGAACGGGATCGCGGCGCGTCTGGCCAAAGCTTATCCCAAAACAAACAATGGCGACCGCGTCGTCATCGAACCGCTGAAGGACAACGTCGCGGCGGGAGCGCGAACCTCGCTGCTGGTGCTGCTTGGCGCGGTGAGTCTCATCCTTCTGATCGCCTGCGTCAACGTGGCGAATCTGCTTTTGGCGCGAGCGGTGCGCCAACGCCGTGATATCGCGGTCCGCATCGCACTTGGCGCCAAACGCACCCGCATCATGCGTGAACTGCTGCTGCAGAATGGACTGCTCGCCGCCGCCGGTTGCATGCTGGGAATCCTCTGCGCGGGATGGATGACGACGGCCCTGATCGGCAGCGCACCGGATGTCCCGCGCCTCGGCGCCGCGACTCTGAATCTGACCGTTCTCGCGTTTGGCTTGCTGGCGTGCGGGGGAACCGCCATGCTCTTCGGCCTCGCGCCGGCGTGGCTCGTTTCGGGCGCCGATCCGCTGATCGCGCTGCATGGTTCCAATGCGCGCCACTCCGCCGGATCGGGCGTGCTGCGCTGGCGCGCCATCCTGATGGCCTCGGAGGTCGCGCTCTCCCTCGTGCTGCTGGTCGGCGCGGGGCTGATGCTCAAGAGCTTCATCAAGCTGCGCGGCGTGAATCTGGGGTTCGAACCCGATCGCGTGCTGGCCATGAACATCAGCATCCCGGATCGAAATGCCGGAGTTCAACCGGCCCAAGCGGATAGGGATAACGCCGCCGCACCTGAGCCCGAGATCGCTCCCGGCGCTGAACGCCGCTACCAATTCTTCGACGCTTTAGAGCGCCGCGTGGAAGCCATACCGGGCGTCGAATCCGCGGCTTTCGGGCGGTTTCCTCTACGGGGCCACTGGAACAGTTCCTACGAACAGAAAGAGCACCCGCTGGCGAAAGATCAGGATTCCGAGATGCAGCTCGATTCGCAGATGTGCAGCGTGAACTACTTCCGCACGCTGCAAATGAAAGTCGTCGAAGGCCGCGATTTCACCGGCGGCGACCGGATGGGTTCGGAGCCGGTGATCATCGTCAATCAAACGTTCGAGCGTCGCTACTATCCACATGGCGCGCTCGGTCATGAGATCCGGCGGACCGGCACAAAACAGTGGCGGCGTATTGTGGGCGTGGTTGCGGACGCGCACTACTACGGGCAGGATAAAGCGACGGAACCCGCCGCCTTCATGCCCGCGGCTCAATTGGATTCCTATCCGGTTCCGATTGCCGATTTCGCCGTTCGGTCCTCATTGCCGCCCACGCAGCTGCTTCCCGCCATTCGCAAAGCCGTGTGGAGTCTTGACCCGGATCAACCCATCACGCGCATCCAGACGTTGAGCGAGAAAGTATCCGAATCGCAATCAAGGCAGCGTTTCCAGGCCATGCTGCTCGGGCTTTTCGGTGTCCTCGCGCTGGCGCTGGCGGTCGTCGGAATCTACGGCGTCGTGTCTTATAACGTGGAGCAGCGCACTTCCGAGATCGGCCTGCGCATGGCACTGGGCGCGCGTCCGGCCGGCATTCTCGGCATGGTTGTGCGTCAGGCCATGACGCTGTGCGGGGCCGGCGCACTCGCCGGACTGGCGATCGCGTGGGCCTCGTCGCGCGCCATGAGCAGTCTGCTCTTCGGCGTTCAACCGATCGATCCGTTTACCTACGCGGCCGTATGCGCGACATTAATCGCCGCCGCGCTGGCGGCCTGCTGGGCGCCCGCCTATCGCGCGGCCGCAACCAATCCTATGGAAGCACTGAGGCACGAATAACGATGCAAGAACTACTGGCCGATTTCCGCTACGCGACGCGAACGCTCTGGAAGAATCCGGGGTTCACACTGGTCGCCGTGCTTGCGCTGGCTCTGGGCACGGGCGCAACCACCGCGATCTTTAGCGTGGTGGATGCCGTGCTGCTGCGCCCGCTCCCTTACTCCACAGCGGACCGGCTGGTCGGCGTCCTCCACTACGACTCGAAGCGCGGCCCGGAGAGCGCGGCGCTGAGCTATCCGGATTTTCGCGACTTCCGTTCGCAGAATCACACGCTCGATCACATGGCGGTTTACCACCCCGACTCGTGGCCGATGCTGGCGCCTGGAAAGGAGCCCGTGAACGTTCACATGGCCGTGGTTTCGGCGGACTTGTTCCCGATGCTCGCGGTTCATCCGACAGCGGGCCGAACGTTCACTGCCGCTGAAGACGAAGACACAGCCGGCCCGATGAAAGCGATTCTCAGCGACTATGCGTGGAGGAAGCTTTTCGGCGGCGACCAGGCGATCCTGGGCAAAACGGTTCTCCTGCGCCAACAGCCGTACACCATCATCGGCATCATGCCGCGCGGCTTTCAGTTCCCCATCCAGAGCGAGCCCACCGACTTGTGGACCACCTTCGGATACTCACCCGACCTGCGCAAGACTTCGCCTGAAAGCACGCCCATGGGTATCCAGCGCGGCGCGCATTTCCTGGACTTCGCCGCGACCCTAAAGCCGGGCGTGTCGACCGATCAGGCGCGGGCCGATCTCGCCGTAATCAACACGCGGCTCGCGAAGCAATTCCGAAATTCCAACCAGTATCGCGAAGTTCAGGTACTCCCGATGCTGGACCATATGGTCGCCCAACTGCGTCCCGTGCTGTTACTGCTGCTGGGCGCGGTTGGCTGCGTGCTGCTGATCGCGTGCGCCAACGTCGCCAACCTGCTGCTGGCGCGCGCCACGACGCGTTCGCGGGAACTGGCGATCCGCACCGCTTTGGGCGCCGGGCGCGCGCGTCTGGTGCGCCAGATCCTCACGGAAAGCGTGCTGCTCTCGCTGCTAGGGGGCGTTTTCGGCATGCTGCTGGCCGCGTGGGGGACCGCCCTTCTCGCGCACTATGGGCCGCAGGACGTTCCGCGGCTGGCGGACGCACGCCTGAACGTGGAGGTCTTCGTGTTCGCGCTGGCGATGTCGCTCGTGACGGGTCTCGTCTTCGGGGCGGTGCCCGCGTTGCGCGCCGCAAATTCGAGTCCGGGTGAAGCGCTGAAGGACGGCTCGCGCGGATCCACCGAAGGCCTGCGCCACAACAAAGCGCGCAGCATTCTCGTGATCGCCGAAGTCGCGCTCGCGCTCATGCTTCTTTCGAGCGCCGGCTTGCTGATTCGCAGCCTCGATCGCCTCAACCACACCAACGCCGGATACGATACGGCCAACGTCCTGACCGGGACTTTCGACTTTCCGGAGAGCCGTTATCCGGATGCGAAGTTAGTGCAGGCGCTCGACAGCCTGGAAGCGAAGCTCAGTGCGTTGCCGAATGTCATCGCAGCGAGCGACGTTGTGGTCCTGCCTCTGGCCGGTGACGACATGAGTACCGGCATCGACTTTCAAGGTAAGCCGGTATCATCCGCGGACCGGCCGATCACTCGCGTCAACATCGCCGCGCCCAACTACTTCCGCGCGATGGGCACTCCGTTGCTCGCCGGGCGCGATTTCAATTCGCGGGATGTAGATAAAGCGCCTGAGGTGGTCATCGTCAATCAGGCTTTTGTTCAACAATTCTTCCCCAATGAAAACCCGATCGGGAAGCGCGTTCGTCCGGGTTTCGGCCACGGAGGCGGCGAACCGCCGATGCGCGAGATCGTCGGCGTGGTGGCTTCGGTGCAGCAGGATCGGATTGGCAAGAAATCGCTTCCCGAAGTTTTCATGCCACGCGGCCAGTTCCCGAATACGTCGACGGCGGTTGTCGTTCG
>NZ_CAJCHS010000144.1 GCF_903970205.1 Nevskia soli
GGCAGGCGCGTTCGGCACACCAAGTCGCATCCTGTTCAGTCCGGCAAGGCGGAGGCTTTGCTGAGCCGCGACGGTAACGGAGCTGGTGCTCCGGAAGGGAACCTTTCGAATGCCTTTGCCGCGAGAAAGCGGGATGCCCGGCCAGTAACCGCTCCGTCACCGTCGCGGCTCAGAATGGGGTATTTGCATCGACTCCAATACTGTTCTGCAGTCGCCGGCGGCGTTTTCATTCTCCAGGGTGGCCGCAGACCATATGTGGTTCACCGTTTCAGCAACTTACAAGGTATCGTCGTGGCAGGGCGCGTGCGCTCTGTATAGGAATCTTTATCAATGGACGTCCCTCGCAATCCATCGTTTAAACGCAACCGCCTGATCAAGCGGATCACCTATGTCGTGCTCGGCTTAATCGCGGCCACCGGCATCACCTTGGGCGTGACGCGGCTGCAGCCGGCCGCCCCAACCGTCGAATGGAGCACGATCTGGCCGGACCGCGTGCATCAAGGGCCGATGATCCGCGATGTGCGTGGCACCGGCACCCTGGTTCCGATCGACATGATGTACATCCCTGCCGAGAGTGCCGGGCGCGTGGAGCGCATCTTCATCCGCCCCGGAACCCCCGTCAGCGGCGACTCCGTCATTCTTTCGCTCAACAACCCGGAACTTCAAAACGATGCGGTAACCGCCGAGTACAACCTCAAACAGGCGGAAGCGGCTTACACCGACCTGAAAGTGCAGCTGCAGAGCACGAGCTTCGATAAGCAGGCAGCCGCCGCTCAGGTCGATTCGGATTACCGGCAGGCCAAGCTGAAAGCCGATCGCGATCAGAAGCTCTCGGAAGCGGGATTGATCCCGGACGTCGATCTCAAACTCTCGACCACTCAGGCCGAAGAACTCGCGCAGCGTGACGACATTGAAAAGCAGCGGCTGAAGATCATCGATCAATCGGCGAAAGCGCAGCTCGACGCGCAGCAGGTGAAGATCGACCAGCTCAAGGCGCTCTACGCGCTCAAGCAGGAAGAGGTCGCCAAGCTCAATGTGCGCGCGGGTGTCGCGGGCGTTTTGGAAGCGCTTCCGGTGGAAGTCGGCCAGCAGGTGGCCGCCGGCGCAACGCTGGCGCAGGTGACGCAGCCGAGCCGGCTCAAAGCCCAACTGAAAATCACCGAAACCGATGCCAAGTACGTTCTGAACGGGCAGAAAGCTTCGATCGATACCCATAGCGAGTCGGGCAACGGCATCATCCCCGGGCACGTGATCCGCATCGATCCCGCCGCGGTGAACGGAAGCGTGCTGGTCGACGTGGGTCTGGACGCTCCGCTGCCGCAAGGCGCGCGTCCGGATCAGAGCGTGGACGGCACCATCGAACTCGAACATCTCGCCAGTGTCCTGCAGGTGGGGCGCCCGACGGTGGGCCAGCCGAACACCACCATTTCGCTGTTCAAAATTTCGCCGGATCAAAAAACCGGCTCGCGCGTCACTGTCAGATTGGGCCGCGCATCCGTCAATTCCATTGAAGTATTGAGCGGATTACAGGCCGGAGATCAGGTTGTGCTTTCCGATATGAACAATTGGGATAAATACGACCGGATTCGTTTCAATCACTAATTTCGCAATGTGCAAGGAGGAGAGTGTATGAGCGCCGCCAACCAAACCCTGATTCATCTAGAGGGCGTAACCAAAGTATTCGTCACCGATGAGGTAGAGACGCACGCCCTAGCCGGCATTCACCTGGATATCGGACGCGGCGAGTACGTCTCGATCTCGGGCCCGTCGGGCTGCGGCAAATCTACGCTGCTCGCCATTCTGGGGCTGCTGGACACGCCTTCGGACGGCGTCTACATCCTCAACGATCAGCCGGCCAGCGGATTGAGGATGCAGGATCGCGCGCGCATTCGCAACCGCGAAATCGGGTTCATTTTCCAAGCGTTCAACCTGATCGGCGATCTGAATGTTTATGAGAACGTCGAGCTGCCGTTGACGTATCGCGGCATGCCCGGCTCGGAGCGCAAGAAGGCGGTGATGGAAGCGCTCGAGAAAGTCGGGATGTCGCATCGCGTGAAGCATTACCCGTCGCAGCTCTCCGGAGGTCAGCAGCAGCGTGTCGCTGTCGCCCGCGCGCTGGCTGGATCGCCGAGTGTGCTGCTCGCCGACGAGCCCACCGGAAACCTGGACTCGGCGAACGGCGAAGCGGTGATGGATCTGCTGCGCGGACTGCACCGCAACGGCGCGACGATTGTCATGGTCACGCACGATCCGCGCTATGCGAAGTTCGCGGACCGCACGGTTCACATGTTCGACGGCCGCATTGTCGAAGAGACCACGGCCGCGGCTTAATCCATAAAAACTTCGCTCTCGAAAGGAGCAGGCATGAACGGCTTACGAATTGCGGCGCGGAGTTTGCGTCAAAGCTGGGGCTTCACCTTGACGGCGCTGCTGATCCTGACGATCGGGATCGGCCTGAATACCGCGATCTTCAGCGTGGTCGATACGATCCTGTTCCGGCCGCTGCCGTTTCCGCATCCGGAGCGGCTGATCCGCGTGGGCGAGAGGCTCAACACGTTCGGCGAGGTGTCAACTTCCTATCCCAATTACGCTGACTGGAGCCGTGAATCGAAGAGCATTTCATCGGCAGCGATGGTGAATCCGGAGGACGTCACGATGAGCGACGGCCGTTCGGCGGAACGGCTGCCCGTGTTGAACGCGACTTCGGGCGTTTTCGACACGCTCGACGTACATCCGGCTCTCGGCCGCGCCTTTACAGCACAAGAAGACCGCAAGAATGCGCCCGGCCGCGTTGTCATCACCAACGGTTTGTGGAAGCGCCGGTTCGCGAGCGATCCGAATGTTATTAGCCGCGTAGTCACGCTCAAAGGCGAGCCGTTCACGATCGTCGGCGTGATGCCGCCGGATTTTCGTTTTCCGTTCGTGAAGTTCGATGCGATTCTCCCGGTCCGCCGGGATGTCGCCGATAGCAAGCGCGACAACCACAGCGGCGAATCCGTGGCCCGGTTAAGGCCGGGAATCACCGTCGCGCAGGCGAACGCGGAACTCGCAGCCATCGGGCGGGCGCTCAGTGTCCAGTATCCGAAGACCAATGCGGGTTGGAGCCTGTTCGCAACGTCCTTGCAGACTTACTTCACCAAAGACTTAAGTCCGGTGATGATGACGCTGCTTGCCGCCGTCGCGCTCGTGCTTTTGCTGGCGTCGGTGAACCTGGCGGGGCTTATGCTGGTGCGGGCGGCCGGACGAAGGCGCGAAATCGCCGTGCGCATCGCCATTGGCGCGGGGCCGCTTGCCATAGTCCGCGAGAGTCTGCGCGAAGCGCTGCTGATCGCGCTCGGCGGCGGCGTACTCGGCGTTGCGGCCGCTTCGTGGAGCATTGGTCCGCTCTTGTCGCTGGTACCCGAAAGCGCGAATATCCCAGCCGTAACAATCGACTTCCGCGTGCTTCTTTTCGCGGCCGTCGTGACGATGGCAGCTACGATTCTCTTCACCGTTGCACCGGCTCTGCGCTCGGTACATGTAGACCCGAACGATGCGTTGAAAGATGGGGGCCGCGCCAATACTGCCGGTGTGCAAGGGAACCGGCTGCGAAGCGCGCTGGTGGTGGCCGAGATCGGGCTGGCGGTCGTTCTGGCGCTGGCAGCGGGTCTTGTGATCAAGAGCTTTGGCCGCCTGATGCAAGTCGATCCGGGGTTCGATCCGAAGCGCGCTCTCACCATGAGCCTATCGATCGACGGACCCGCTTACAAAGAGGACGCCGCGCAGATCCTGTTCTGGCGTCGACTCATTGAGAACACTTCTCAGAAACCGGCAATCCGGCGCGTTGGGATCGTCAGTTTTCTTCCGATGAGCGAGAACGATACGGAAAATTCGTATCGCCTTGAAGGTCAACCTGAGCCGAAGAACAGTTCTGAAGTCACGTTCGCCGACAACTTCGTGATCGGCGGAGATTACTTCGGAGCGATGGGCATCACCCTTTTGAAAGGCCGCGGATTCCGTTCTACCGATGATGAGAAGGCGCCATCCGTGGTCATCATCGACGAAGATTTCGCGCGCAAAAATTTCCCGAACAGCGATCCGCTGAGTCATCGAATCATCTACGACAAAAAGCCCTGGCAGATTATCGGCATCGTCCGGCACGTCAAAGACTTCGGTTTGGACGGCGCGTCGCGCGAACAATACTACTTCGATTACCGGCAGGACGCGCGCAATTTCATGACGATCACGGTGCAGCCGGCCGCAGATACCGCCGGCGCGGTCCGCGCGGTTCGCGACGCGGTGAATTCGATCGATCGCGGTGTTGCCGTGAATCAGGTGCGTCCGATGGCCCAATGGCTCAACGATTCGACGTGGCGCGCGCGGCTCAGCATGGTGCTGCTGGCATTGTTCGCCGGAGTTGCGCTGATCCTGGCGGGTATCGGAGTTTACGGCGTGATGGCGTATTCGGTAGCGCAGCGCACGCAGGAAATCGGGATCCGGCTCGCGCTGGGCGCGACGCCATCCGGCGTTCTCAAGCTGGTAATGGGGCAGGCGTCGCTGCTGGGCCTCATTGGGATCGTGCTCGGTCTCGTGGTCGCGGTCCCGTTGGGCGGACTACTCAGCGCGTTGCTCTTCCAGGTCTCGCCCGCGGATGCCGGAGTTCTCACGGCCGTGAGCGCCGCGCTCATCCTCGTTGCTCTTGTCGCCGGTGGAATTCCCGCGCTGCGCGCTGCCGCGACCGATCCCATGCAAGCCATTCGGTACGAATGACGGTGTCCCAATAATGCTGACTCAATTACGCCAAGCCGCACGTCAGTTATGGAAAACGCCCGGGTTCACGATCCTCGCGATCGTCACGCTCGCTCTCGGCGCCGGCGTGAACACCGCCATGTTCAGTGTGATCGAAGCGGTCATGCTGCGACCCCTGCCTTATCCGCATCCCGAGCAATTGGTCCGCTTTGCCGAG
>NZ_CAJCHS010000145.1 GCF_903970205.1 Nevskia soli
AATCCGAGTGTATTGCGGAAACGTGTAATTACGCGAATCTTGGCACTCACCGTAACCAGATCCTGTAATCGCATGATCTTCGATACCGCAGCCGCCATCTCGGGAGTGATCCCAGGTGCAATCGCGCTGAGTAGCCCCGGCTCCGCCGCGTCGCTGAGTAGCCAGTCGCGGAAGTCTGCGACGCACATGGCCGCCAACGGCTGGAACGCGTTCGCGTCGTGCCGGTCAATGATCAGGCGCGATACTTCGTCCTGTTCATAAGGCACGACAGCTTCGGATAGGAACGTCTTCAAAGGTAAGGCAGCAAGTGCCATTTGAGCCGCGACCCGCTCTTCCGGACTCCGAGCGGCGATTCCGGCCAGTTCGTCACCCGATCGCGCCGGTGTTGCCTTTGCCAACAAGTCTTTCAGGTCTGCAAAGGAATACACAAGATTGCCGAGAGTATGTCGATAGGGATGCATTCCGGTGTTTACAGTTGAAGTCTCGCACGGACAAAGGCACGAACGCGATCGCCGTGCCGTTTCCGGCTAAGAAGTCAGATAACGCACCTCACGGAGGTTAATCCGAATGAGAGCATTCGCCGTGCGCAAACACTCCAAGAACGAATCGTATCAAGTAAGTACCCCGCTTGCTTACCGGACTCCCTGAAATACAAAAGATGAAAACTATTTTCGCGAACTTCAAAATGACCGCTTCTAGATCACTATCTTTGCTGTCTGTTGCGCTGTGTGCAAGCTTGAGCGCCGGGGCGCAAACGCCAACGCCTCCGGCCCAGCCGCTGCTCGGCCCCGGCGGCAGTTCCTATCTTTACTCTTCATACACGCAGTTTGGGCCTTATTACGTGAACCCCGCAAAGGAGCAAGCGTACCAGTCCTACTATATCTATGAGCCGGCCGGGTCTTCTGTCCCAAAGTCGTTGCCCGTTGTGCTCTTTCTACACGCTTATCTCGCGGGCCTGGAGGGCTACCCGTCCGGCGACAGCCCTTCGAACTACACCTATTGGATTGAGCACCTAGCGCGGAACGGCTATACCGTGGTTTTTCCGGCTTATGATTCTCAGTTATCGCCGCCGGCCTTTACCAATAGTGCGGTCGATGCGTGGCAATCCGCGCTAACTCTTTTGCGGTCCGGCGCCGCCGGCTTGGTCCCGCCTGCCTCGGACGCATTTGGGGTGCAGACTATGTTCGCGGGCCATTCTCTGGGCGCTTATGAGTCGTTCGCGGTGGCGCAGCGCCTGACCACCAACCCTGTGAATGGCGTCCCGATTCCACGGGCTATCGCCGCATTCAACCCGGGAATCGGACAATCCGGCGAGCTGCCGATCGCTTTTTCACAGATCAGCCCGTCCATCAGCGTGGTTCTGGTGGACTCAGACGAAGACACGACAGATATTCCGGCGGCCCAGGCAATTTGGAGTTCGATCGGAACTTCAATTCCCCTCGGAAACCGGGATTTTCTCGAAGTAATCTCCGATAAGCACGGCTCACCCGCGCTACTGGGCACTCATTTTTTCCCGGATACAAATGGGTTGATGGATGACGACTCCGGTGTAGATGATCGTGACTATAACGTTACCTGGAAACTGAGTGTCGGCCTTTTCAATTGTGTCCTGACTGGAACGGATTGCTCGTACGCGTTGGGCCACGGCTCGATCGATCAGGTCAATATGGGTAACTGGAGCGACGGAACGCCGGTCAAGACACTTAGCCTTCAGGACTAGCCGTCCCGGTAGAGGAAGTAAACTGGACGGGTGTGTATCGCGATCGCGTTTTGGCTGTTTGCGACTCTATCCGCCCAATATCCCGCGCATTGGTGGACTCCGGTAATCGATAGTCATAAGCCGGATTGGGAGATACTCCCCCAAGCCGCAAAACCGGGCGAAGTGATTCTCTCCAAGCGGAATGAGCTCGGCATCCTGTCAAACTTCGCCGCAACGCCGTTTACATTGCGCGGCGTGCGGTATGCAAGCGTCGAGGGATTCTGGCAAATGATGCTCTACCCGGAAGGTCCGAACGATCCACGGGCGCTCGATAAGTCAGTCATCTGGCCGCATAGCCGTCGCGAAGTCTCCCAAATGACAAGCTTCGAAGCTAAGGCTGCGGGCGACATCGGAGAAGCAAATATGCGCAAGTTAGGGATTGATTGGGTCACTTTCGAAGGTCGGCGCATCACCTACCGTTCCGCAGTGAAGGGTGAACACTACCGGCTGGTCGTTGAAGCCATGCGAGCCAAACTGGACCAGAACGCCAAGGTGCGCGATATCCTGCTCGCCACCGGTGACTTGGTTCTTAGGCCGGATCACTTTCAGGAAGCGAATGCGCCACCGGAGTGGGCTTACTTCAATATCTGGATGGATATCCGGGCGGAACTGCGGGGCAAACGGTAGACGGATGTTACCACTTGACGGCAGGCTCGCTCATCCTGTACCTTCAGCAGTAGAGCGCTTTTCAGGACGCCGCCAACTCGCGGAAAGGGCCATGCCCGCCTGATCGTTTCACCGTATCGGTTTCATCGACTATCCTTTCAGCCCGAAGATGCGAGCGACCGGGCACACTCCGGGCCGAGGCCCATTGAAAGGACGTCGTCATGATCGGTTCTCTCGAGAACCTGAAGAAACAAGCTAAGTCTCTCCGCAAAGCGTGGCGAGCCGGGGACCCAGCAGTTCTCGCTCGCATCCGATCCACTCATCCGCAGTACACCGGGCTCACCGATGAACAATTCGCCGCCATCGCGCCGCGACTTACCGATTGTCAGTTA
>NZ_CAJCHS010000146.1 GCF_903970205.1 Nevskia soli
TTCATCAGGCGCTCCCACAGCAGCAGCGGCCGGCGATTCAAACTCAACGCAACCATACGCCGCAGCGGGCGGTCCCACATATCGCGATACCACGGCGTGATCATCGCCGAAAACTCGTTCTTCGCCTCGAACAGGCTTCGCATGGCGCGCATCTGCGAGTTCAATGTCGCCGCGGGGTGGCGGTGGATGAACACGAACTTCGCATCCGGGAACCAGCGCTTCAGGTCCAGGAAATAGATCTGATCCCACGGATTCTTCAGCAGCAACGGCTTCGACGGATCGCCGATAAACTGCATCTTACGCGCCATCTGCCGGAACACGTCGAGGGTCCCGTCGGTAATGCGCGGACGCCCGTTGGTAACCTGCATGATCGCGAATCCATACTCGATCGGCGCCTCCGCGGTCGCCGGCGTCTCATCGATGATGCGCGTGGTCAGCCCCAAGCTCTTGAACCGGTTCAGCAGCTCCTGGCGCGCGGTCGCGGTACGTCCGGCGAAGTGGTTCGCCAGGACCTCTTTGTAGCAGATCACGTCGTACGCCGAGACGTAATTGAAACATCCGGTCTCGGCCAGCAAACGATGCAGCAGCGTGGTTCCCGAGCGATGGAGGCCCATGATGAACACGGGCCGGAACGTGAGCCCGTCGAGTTTCGCCAGGTAAGGCGCGTCCGCGCCATCTTTGTCAGTGGTGTGCAATATCATCTAGGTTAACCAGATCGAAGGACGGAGCCATTCATCGTGTTCCAAATTGTAGGAACTCAACCCAAATCGCAAACGACAGACGAGCAGCCCACGGCCGACCTCACGCGTACGTACGACGCCGTGATCGTCGGATCGGGCGCAGCCGGCGGCATGGCGGCGCATGTATTGACCTCGCACGGCATGGACGTGCTGCTACTCGAGGCCGGCAAGAAGATCCCCATTGAGAAAGAACTGAAGTCGATGGAGTGGCCGTACGACCATCCGCGCCGCGGCGAAATGCCGCCCAACGACCACGCCCTCACGCGCAACGAGTACAATATCCGCCCGCGCCCCTATGCCAAGGGCATGCGCTACAACCATGTGTTTTCCTACGTACAAGGCTGGGGCGGATCGGACTATTCGAAGAACATCGTGGTCGATGAGAAGGATCACCCCAACACCGGCACGCCGTACGCATGGGTGCGCGCGCGGTTGCTTGGTGGGAAGACCGCGATCTGGGGCCGTCTTGCGCTGCGGCTTTCGGACTACGATTTCAAGGCAGCGTCGCGCGACGGATACGGCGAGGATTGGCCGATCTCGTATGCCGATATCGAGCCCTATTACGACAGGGTCGACCTGTATCTCGGGATCTCCGGGATGAAAGAGAAGCTGCCCTATCTGCCCGACAGCAAGTTCCAGCGCTCGCACCATCTGAATCCCGGCGAGATGCTGTTTCGGAGCGCGATGGCGAAGCAGGGGCGCGTAGTAACGCCATACCGCGCCGGAGTGACGACCGACGGCGTCAAGAACAAATACCGTTCGAAATGCTTTGGACGCGGCGCGTGCAACCGGCGCGTCGGCGGCTGCGATATCCATGCGGCATTCGATTCGCCAACCGGTTTGATCTACCCCGCGTTCGACACCGGGCATCTGAGCATGCGCACGAACGCCACGGTTTACGAAGTCACGGTGGACAAGAACACGGGCAAGGCGAGCGGCGTCTCGTTTATCGATACGGAAACGGGCAAGACGTATCAGGCGAAGGGGAAAGCGGTGCTGCTGGGCGCGTCCACGCTGGAAACCGCGCGGCTGATGCTGCTTTCGAAGTCGACGCTATATCCGAACGGCATTGGCAACTCGAGCGGCCAGGTGGGACATAACTTCTGCGAGCACGTGATGGGACCGGGTGTCACGGGCATGATCAAGGATCTGATCGGCAAACCCAGCCGGCTGGAAGACGGACGTCCCGGCGGCTTCTATCTGGCGCGTTTCCGCAATCTCACGGAGAAGAACCCCAACTTCATCCGCGGCTACGGGTTTGAAGGCGAGAGCGGGCAAAGCATGTTTCCGGGTCACGCGTTCTCCACGAATGGTTTCGGCGCGGAGTTCAAGAAGAGCGTGCGCGATCACAAAGGCGCGTTCATCTCAATGGGCGGTTTCGGAGAAGTCCTGGCGCGGTATGAGAACTACGTCGACCTCGATCCCGAGCAGAAGGACCGATGGGGTATCCCGTCGCTGCGCTTCAATTACAAGTTCGGCGACAACGAGAGGAAGATGGCCAAGGACATGGCGGAGCAAGCCAAGCAGATGTTCGAAGACGCGGGGATTGAAATTATCGGCGTCGAGGATGAAATTCTGACGGAGGGCTGGTCGATCCATGAGATGGGCACGGCGCGCATGGGGAACGATCCGAAGAAGTCGGTGGTGAACCAGTTCCAGCAGTCGCACGACGTGAAGAACCTGTTTGTGGTGGACGGCGCCACGCATGTAAGCGCGGCCAACCAGAATCCGACGTGGACGATCATGGCGCTGTGCTGGCGCAGCTGCGACAACCTGGCCAATGAATTTCGAAAGGGGAATGTCTGATGAGTAGCGATTTGGGCCGGCGGGAGCTGTTTCGCGTCGCGGCGGGGACGGCTGTCGCCGCAGCCGCTTTGCGCGCGCAAGGATCGCACAAGTTCTTCACCGATCCGGAATTTGCGATGGTTGAAGAGATCAGCGACATCCTGATTCCAACGGATGAGACGAGTCCCGGCGCGAAGGACGCGAAGGTCGCTGAGTATTTGGACGGGCAACTGGCCGAGGCGTTCGAAGATGAGGAGCGCCAGAAGATGCGTCAGGGACTCGCTCTTGTCGACCCGCTGGCGCAGAAGATCAATAACGCCGGCTTCATGCAGGGGACGCGGAAACAACGCGAGGCGGTCGTCCTGCAGATGGCGCAAAACGAGAAGGAGCCGAAAGCTCCCGAAGAGCTCTTCTTCCGCTTGATCAAGAACGCGACGGTGCAGGTTTACTACACGAGCAAGATCGGCATTCACACGGACATGGATTACAAGGGCAACGTGTATCAGACCGGCGTGTACGCGGGCGAACTGCCGTCCGGCCCCGCGCTGGCTGACTACCACGGGACCAAATGAATCGCCGGGCATTTTTTGGTACAACCCTGGGTACAACGCTGGGCGCCATCCACGCGTTTGGAGCCGGCCAGCCGCGATGTGCTGCGCCCGCGGGCGTGAACGAACGGCTGGCCGTCGCCTCTTACCCCTTCCGCAAAGAGCTCGACCTGAAGAACGCGACCATGAAGCTGGTGGACTTTCCGGCGATGGTGGCGCAGCGCTTCGGCGTTCACGGGATCGAGCCGCTGGATGAGCACTTCCCGACGATGGACCCGTTGTATTTGCACGAGTTCAACAAGGCGGTGGAGCAGGCGGGCGCGCACGTGGTGAATATCCCGGTCGGCCGTCTGCACGGCAGCTTCAACGACCCCGATGCGTCGAAGCGCAAGGCGGCGATCGAGACGGCGCGCAAGTGGATCGATGTCGCGGCGCTGATCAAATCCCCTAGCGTTCGCGTCCATATCGCGCCGGTGCAAGGCGTGGCTTCGGACGTGCCGCGCACCGGCGAAGCGCTGGCCGAAGTCGCGCGATACGGGGCATCGAAGGGCATCGTCGTGAACCTGGAAAACGACGATCCGGCGAGCGAAGAAGCCTTCTATATCGTTGGGGCGATCGAGAAAGTCAACAGCCCGTGGCTGCGCGCGCTGCCCGATTTTTGCAACTCGATGCTGCTGAATAAAGGCGAGGATTATAACTATCGCGCCATGACCGCAATGTTCAAGCACGCGTGTAATATCAGCCATTTGAAAGAAATCGAAACCGACGAGGGAAAAACGTACCGGATTGATCTAAAGAAGACCTTTGGTATCGCAAAAGCCGCGAATTATCGGGGATTTTACTCCGTCGAATGGGATTCGGATGGAGATCCATATGCCGGAACCGCGCGCTTGATTCAAAGCGCGCGGATGATACTCTCCACTTAAGTGGTCCTTTCGAATCCCTCGCGCGAGCTGCTTTCCTCGGCCCTGAACTTCAGCGATCTGGCAGTCTTCGTGATCAGCCAGGTCACGCACCAGGAACGGCGTTTCGATCTTTATAGCGCGACGGCCGAGAAGATGTTCGGCCCGCAAGGCGACGCCGCGGAATTCCAGGGTTGGGAGCGGGATAGCGGCCTGTATCTCTCGGACGATGTGGAGCGCCCCAGCCGGCTTTGCAAGCAGGAAAGCCTTCCATGGAACCTGGCTTTCGAAGGAAAAGAAGTCACTGCGACGACGTATTTCGTTCGCAATAAACAACACCGGTCGGGATTATGGGTGGAATTCAAGGCGCGGCCGGAGTCGAATTCCGATGGGACAGTGCGGCAGGTGTTCGTATCGGCGCGTAACATTTCGCAGCGGCGGCGCGCGGAGCAAGCCATGCGCAAGGCACGCCGGGTGGCGCGCGTCTTGTTTGAAGAAAACCAGGCGGCGATCGTGCAGACCACGATCGACGGCCGCATCACCGCCTCGAACAAGAGCTTCGCGCGAATGCTCGGCTATGCAAAGCCTGAGGAGGTACGCGCGCTGCGCAGCTCCGAAATCCACGTTCCGGGGCAGTGGGAGCGCCTGATGCGCGAGTTGATTCAGAAGCGGTCGATTTCCGAAGTCGAGATCGAGTTCCGGCGCAAGGACGGAAGTCGCGGCCGTGCGATCACCAGCGTCCAGATCCTGGCGCCCGAGCCGGGCGAACTGGAGGACTCGATCATCAGCACGATGATCGACGTTAGCGGGCATCGCCGCGCGGAACAAGCCCGCGTGCAACTGGAGCAGCGGTTCCGCGAGTTCATGCGGCATCTTCCCGGCATGGCGTTCATCAAGGACCACCGCGGCTGCTACGTGTTTTTCAGCGAGAGCGCGATGAAGATGCTCGGGTTTCTGGAGAAGGATGTGGTGGGCAAGACCGACCTCGAGTTGTGGCCGGCCGACATCGCGGAACGGCTGCGCAAGCACGATGAAGACGTGAGGGCCCAAGGAAAAGCGATCCATGCGGTGGAGGACATTCCGGTTCAGGGGATCACGCACCGGTTCACGATCTACCAGTTTCCGATCCCCAACGAAGACGCCACGATGATCGGCGGCGTGGGCGTGGATGAGACGGAGCGGCTGAAGCTGGAGACGCGGCTTCAGGAGGCCGAGCGCATGGAGGCGATCGGGCGTTTGGCGGGCGGCGTCGCGCATGACTTCAACAACCTGCTCACGGTGATTTCCGGTTATGCGCAGATGCTGCAGGAGGGTATCGCTAAGGATCAGACGCCGCAGAAGCTGCAGGTGTATGTGGGCGAACTGCTGGCGGCGGCGAAGCGTGCGACCAATCTCACGGATCAACTGCTGGCGTTCGGACGGCGGCAATCGGTGAAGCCGCAGCGGATCGATCTGAGCGCGCAGGTCGCGGTGACCGAGCGCATGCTGGAACGGGTCATCGGGGAGCACATCGAGCTCCGGGTGGAGAAATCGACCGAGCCTTGCTTCATCCGGGCGGACCCTGGGCAGATGGAATCCGTCATTGTGAACCTGGCGACGAACGCGCGGGACGCGATGCCGCTGGGCGGCCGACTGACGATCCGCACCCAGCCGGCCGGGCCACTGCCGGAAGGCGTCCCGCCGGGCGAATGGGTCCTGCTCGAAGTCGACGACACCGGGACCGGCATCGAACCCGAGATGCGCCAGCGGATCTTCGAGCCGTTCTTCACCTCGAAGCCGCGCGGGAAGGGAACCGGGCTGGGGCTCTCGATGGTTTACGGCATCGTGAAGCAGGCGGGCGGCGAGATCGCGGTGGAGAGCGAGCTTGGCGAGGGGACCACGTTCCAGCTATTCTTTCCGGCTTGCAAAGAGGCCGCGGAAGCCCCTGCCCAAGCGAAGCGCAAGGCTGCACGGCGAACGCCGCGCGGGACGGAGTCGATTTTGGTGGTCGAGGACGAACCCACCGTACGGGATCTGGTGAAGACTATGCTCGACCGGCTGGGCTACCAGACCATCGTGGCGGATGGGCCGAAAGAAGCGCTTCGCCTTTACAAAGAAGCGTGCGAGATGAAGCGCGACATCGATCTGCTGCTGACCGATGTGATCATGCCGCAGATGAGCGGGCGGGAGCTGGCGCGCATCATCCGGCGGATGACGCCGACCATGAAGATCCTGTACATGTCGGGCTATACGGCCGACGAGATCGCGACGCACGGCGTGCAGGATGTCCCGATGCTGCTGCGGAAACCGTTTACGGCTGATGCGCTGGGGCAGAGGGTGCGGGAGGCGATCAATGCACCGGTGGCGCCGTGCTGAACGTCCGGCTGCTGTAAGAAGTTCGGCCAGGCGCGGCGGTAGGGCGTTATCAATGAGAAATTTTCGAGATCCGGCTATTCGGCAAGTACTTTGCGGTCCGAGAGTCCGCCGGCTAGTAGCCGGAGTACTGTGGCTGCCGGAATCCTGATGTGGCGAATGCACGGAACGCCACCCATTTGTGCGGGATCAATCGTGATGCGCTCGAAGTTTTTCATCGCGTCTCCTGCTTACTGTCGCAATCGCACTAACTGCGGGGACCGCTCCGTTGCCGTCGCGGCTCGGAAAAAGGGGTTTAGCGGGCCGGAAAAAGGGCTTTAGCGGGCCGGGAAAAGGGCTCTAGCGGCTCGAATGGAGTTACTTCGTTTCCACCTCGCGATACCAGTCCGGTGATTTGAGGACTTCGCGGGGGCGGCTGCCGTCGGGCGGTCCGATGATGCCGTCGCGGTGCATCATGTCGAGAATCCGGGCCGCGCGGCCGTAGCCGAGGCGCAGGCGGCGCTGCAAGGTCGATGTCGAGGCTTTGCCCATCTCGAGCACCACGCGGATGGCATCCTCGTACATCGGGTCTTGTTCGCCTGGGGCGGGCTCGTTGGAATCCGGTTCGCCATCGCTGTCCGGGGGCGCAAGCAGGTAGGACTGATCGTACTCGGGCTTGGCCTGCTCCTTCCAGAACTCGACGACTTCGTTGATCTCGGTTTCGGTGACGAACGCGCCGTGGACGCGGGTCAGGCGTGAGGAACCGGGCGGGAGGAAGAGCATGTCGCCTTTGCCGAGCAGGTGTTCGGAGCCCATGACGTCGAGGATGGTCCGCGAGTCGACGCGCGTGGCGACTCGGAAGCTGATGCGGGCGGGGAAGTTGGCTTTGATGAGTCCGGTGATGACGTCGACGCTGGGGCGCTGCGTGGCGAGCACCAGGTGCATCCCTACGGCGCGAGCCATTTGAGCGAGGCGGGTGACGGATTCCTCGACGTTCCGGCCTTCCAGCATCATCAGATCGGCGAGCTCGTCGATCAGGATCAGGATGTAGGGAAGCGGGCGGAGTTCCTCCGCGGCGGTCGAGTTGTCTTCATCGAACAGCGAGCGCGGC
>NZ_CAJCHS010000147.1 GCF_903970205.1 Nevskia soli
ACGCCCATGCCGATGCGGAAGTGGTCGGGTTGATCGAAGAAGCGGCCGGGGACTACTGTGGTTTCATAGTCCTCACGCAATCGATTCAGGAACTCGTTGATATCTACATCGAGAAGCTTCGGGAAACAGGTGGTGCCCCAGGGCGATTGCACGGCGCGGACGCGCGTCTGCTGCTGGAGGAACTCCGTCAGCAGAGTGTGGTCACGGTCCAACACGCGGCGGGCGCGGGCTTGGATGGCCGGTAAGTGAGCCAAGGCCGCTACACTTAGCTGCTCCGCGGGGAATGCCGGGATGGAGCCGAATAGGTCGTTCAGACGCCACATTCGGCGCGCCAAGTCGGGTTGGGCTAGAATCCATCCGCAGCGCAGCCCACTTAGTCCATAGACTTTAGTCAGGCTGCTGGTAACTACGAACTCGGGTCCGTAATGAATCGACGACTGCGGTGTATCGTCATAGACCGCGTCTAAGTAGACTTCGTCGACCAACACCCTTGCACCGACTTGCCGCGCCAGGTCTCCTACAGCTCGAAGCTGCGCCTCGTCCGCCAACACGCTCGATGGATTATGCAGGTTAGTCACAACAATTAGTCGCGTCTTCGGCGTGATCACGCGAGCTACTTCGGACGCATCGATGGCATAGCCGTGCTCTTCGCGCCGCTCGAAGCGTTTTACATTATCGGTAAAGTAACCCGCGGTTGCGACTAGCAATTCATAAGTCGGCGTCTCGATCAGTACCTCGTCACCATCCTCAAGCAGCGCGGCCATCGCGAGGTGATTCGCCATCGATGTTCCGGCCGCTGCTACGACATAGTCGGGGTCGACGCCGTTCTTCTCCGCGATGGCGCGCTGCAGCGGCTCGTAACCGTATCGTGTTGGGCCGTTGATCTCGAGCGATCGAAGGTCGAAGGGCAGCTCGGACAGGGGAAACGATCCGACGCCGCTGGTCGCAAGGTTGTACTTCGACTTACTATGCAGCTTCGCCCAATGCATGTAGGCCGATTCGCGGTTTCTCATACCTTGCGCCGGCTCCAGAAGAAGTAAACGGGGAGACCCGCGATCAAGATGCCCCAGCCGATCAGGCCGTTCTCGGGATACGTATAGAGTGTGCTGGCGACAATCACGGCGCAGACTATCACGAACAAGATCGTCGTCACCGGATGGCCGGGAACACGATACGCGGGTGTGATGTGCTGCTTTCTTCGCAGCATGAAGATACCGGCTGCAGTGACTCCGAACGAGACGAAATCGATTGCCATGGTGTAGTTCAGGATCTGTTCATAGCGCCCGGCCAGCGCGATAAGGGTGGCCATTACACCTTGCACGAGAATGGCGACGACAGGCGCGCCGCTGCGTGGCCAGAGCCATCCCACGCTCTTGAAGAACAGCCCATCCTGAGCCATCGCGCTATAGACGCGCGGCGTGGTCAGGATTCCCTGACTTAGAAAGCCTAGAGTGGAGATCGTGATGCCTAGCGCAACCCATCGTGCGCCCGTTTCGCCCCACGCGAGGCGCATCAGCGACGAAGCGGGCGTCTGCGTTGCAGCTAGTCCGGCGGGACCGAGTCCATGTACATAGGCGTAGTTAGTCAGCAGATAGAACGTGATGACTCCGATAACTCCAAGAATCAAGCCGCGCGAGAGGTCGCGGGCCGGGTTGCGCATCTCCCCGGCGATGAAACTCGAGGTCTGCCATCCGCCATAAGAGAACGCGACCGGGATCATGGCTGCGCCGAGCGAGAGTGCGAGCGGTCGCGCGTCAGGTACTGCGGCGACGTGGGCGGGCGAAGCCAGAGTAAAGCCGGCCACGATCAGAGCCGCAATCGCAGCCGATTTCAAGATCATCAGCGCACTCTGAACATTGCTTCCGGTGCGCGCTCCAAAGCAGTTCACGATGCTGAGCGCGATGAGAGTAACCGCGGCGATGGTTCCATCGCTCGCGCCGCTGCCGGAGATTTCGCGCAGATACCGGGCGAACGTTACTGCAACTGCCGCCATCCCGCCGGTCTGAGTTACGAGTAGCAGCACCCATCCGTATAGAAATGCGACCGACGGATGATACGCCTCCTTCAGATATAGATACTGTCCGCCCGCGCCGGGCAAACGGCAGGCGAGTTCGGCCCAGATGAACGCGCCGGCCATGGCGAGTAACCCGCCGAGTCCCCAGACCCCGAGGACCAATGCTTCCGTGTGGACCTGCTGGGCGACTACGTACGGGTTGATGAAGATGCCCGAACCAATGATGCCGCCCATGACGAGCATGGTTGCGTCGAAGAGTCCGAGCGTACGCGGCGCTTTCGGCAATCGTTCAGGGTACCGCGACTTACTTAGCGCTGAGTTTCTCCAGCGCTGCCGACATATCGCGCGCGGCTGCACCGTCGCCGCCGAAGCGCACGGCGTAATAGGAAGCAGTGAATCGTTCCACATCGTCCCCGGCCGGTTGCGGGATGCTGGACGCGAACTCCTGGGGCGTGAAGAAGCCCGGCTTCTGATACCCGCGCTGCTTCATGGCGTGCAGCATGCGCTCATAGAAGAGGGTCGCTTCAGGAGGCGCGGTGCGTCCCCGCATAGCCCTCGACTTCACCGCGTACCCGCGAGTGCCGCGCCAGGCGACCCATCCGAGCAGCAAAGCGGTTACGTAGATAGCGATGGGCACGGCCGCGGAACTCAGCCACCGGCCCAGAGCCGCGAGGTTTTGCGCCATCCATTCGGTGCGATTCGAGATGCCGCTGCGGCGGATGCGGCGCGCTTCGGCCTCCACGCGCGAAGCCAGCGTCAGCTGCTGGCCGAGATCGTAGCGCAACACCCAATCGCGCCAGAACGTGTCCGCGGCATCGAGAAACAGGCTCAATTTCGTCCAGAGGGTTTGCTGAGCGGCGCTGGCGGCGGGCGGAGTCGGATCGAACACGGTCCAACCCGCATCCGGCAGAAATGCTTCCACCCAGGTATGCGCATCGGACGCGCGGATCACCACCGATCCGGAATACGGGTTTTGAATGCCGCTCTGGAAGCCGGTGACCAGACGCGCGGGAATGCCGAGATCGCGCAACATCACCGCCATGGATGACGCGAAGTATTCGCAATAGCCTTTTTTCCAATCGAACAGAAAGCTGGCGACGGGGTCGCGAGGTTCGTTACCGGGGAGGTCGGCCGGGAGATCGAGCGAGTAGTCGATCTTGCGCAGATACTTCTCCACCAGGCGCGCGCGTTCGAGATCGGTCGCGGCTCCCGACGTGATCCGGCGGGCCAGTTCGGGAATACGCGGATCGAGGCGCGGTACCGCGAGATCGGCCTGCCGTTCGGCCGAAGTCAGACGCGCGCGGTGAGGTTCGACGGGGCCGACATCGGGTCCGAGAAAGCTGTAGACCTCATAATGCAGCGTGTCCACGGGCGCGAAACGAAAGCGGAATGCGCCGGTGGTGGACCGAGACAGCAGCGCTTGACCGACGTTGACGAACTCGGGCGCGCCGGCGACGAACAGCGCGTCGGCATCGATGTTCTGGATCTCGACGCGGTAAAGGATGCGCTTGCCGCGGCGCCTGCGCTGCCAATCTTCGGCGACGCGCACGAGGCCTCCGTTGGCGGGCATGGGGCGGAAGCTGCCGGGGTCGGTCGACCAGCGGCGGCCATCGAAGCGCTCCAGCGCCAGACCGCGCCACTTCAAGTTGAGCGGCAGATCCGACGCGCGGCTGTAGCCTTCGACGGCAAGGGGGCGGACGTGCATCACGACGCGGGAATCCTGCTGCAGCTTGCCTGTTTCGCCGAGGGTCACGTCGCTGGTGAAACCGGTCAGGTGATAGCGGCTCGACGCGAGGAAGTGGAGCGCGGCGTTGGCGGTTCGGGGAAGGATCAAAAAGAGTCCGGCGGTGAGCGCGAGGATGCCCAGCGTCATCACTGCGGACGCGACGGCTACGCGCGAAACGGGATGGCCGCGATCGTTTTTGGCTTGCTCGGTGCGGGCTATAACGAAGCGGTCTTGCGAGAGTCGACGGAGTTCGGATGTGGAGCGGGCTGCGACTGCGCACAGCAGATACGCCGCGAGGCAGAGGAAGAACGTGCCGCTCGATGAGAAGATGGCTGCCGCGAGCAGTTCGATGAAGGCGACGGCTGCGACGAACAGATAATCGCGCGCGGTGCGTGCGGTTAACGTTTTGATGCCCGCGACGAAGAAGACGACGTGGATGGTGGCGGCGATCCAGGTCTGTTCGAGGAACAGGTAGTCGATGGGCGCAAAGACCATGTACGCGATGGTGGCGGAGGTGATCGCGATTTCGGGTAGTTGGAGGCGCCGCGCGCCGGAGATGATGGCGGCGCGCCAGATCAGGCCGATGCCGGCCAGGATTACGGTGGGCCAATCGACATAGCCGGAGCCGGCGATGGCGAGGTAGCCGCTGGCGACCAGGCCGAGGATGGCGAATTGGAAGAAGCGCTCGATCGACGCGGAACTGGCCGCGCCGATTTGTTTGGGCACAGTGTAATTATCCCGCGCGGGACCCTCCCTTTCGGTCGGGCTCGGAGTGGGAGTTTGCGGTTTATGCATGGATATAGGCATTCACTCGTGAGTTTCGGTTTGTTCCGTTTTGAAACGCGATTTGTGCCCGGTTGTGCAGGATTGTGCAGTTTTCGTTGATTTTCAATGCGCTCGGGGCGAAATGTTCGAAACGAAGCCAGCTTTGAGTGCGGTTCACCCGCGACCCAAATTCCTGCTGACTTAGTTTACTGGTTCGATTTCGCCGGTTGGAGGCTTCTAGCTGCGCCGCTATGTGGAATCAGAGGGTTGCGAAGAGAAGCGGAATCGCTATTTATGTGACTGATAAGTCGGGCGTGCGCAGCAACCGGGGACAGCTTACTTGTTCAGCAGCTCGAAATAGCGCTCGCGGGACATTCCTGCGGTCCTCAAGTTGTTCTTGATGATGAAGATCGGAACGGAGTTGTACTTGGGTATCACGACGGGTCTGGTGATTCCGGGCTTAGTAAAGACCATGTGATCGCCTTCGGTGCGAACGCATCGAAAGCCGTCGGCTGCGAAAACTCTGATCAAGTCTTTATAAGAAACCGGTCTAAACGTCGGCATGAGTCAGCGGGAGCGGGAGGCTCACTCGCTGGACACTGACAAACTTCGGGCCAGCCATCTTGTGTTTGTTCTTGCTATAACCTGCTTCTTCGAGGATCTGCCCCAGCGTCCCCATCTTTTCAGCCTGTTCGAGGAAGAGCGCTACCGCCGATCTGAGGTTGGTCAAAGCTTTCTCTTTCGTGCCGCCGCATGACGAAACGTCTAGCTCCAGAGCGTGGGCTACGAAGGTGCGCCCCTCTTTGAAAATCCGTGTTGTAAATTCAATGTCCATGGAGTCCAGGTCGGCCCTAGCGTCCGAAGCATAGCATTCTGGCGAAGGCCGTCGCCGACCGCGTCGCTCGTGCGAGTATCCGGGCGGAGACTCATTGTTTTGGAACGAAGCCAGATTCGGGCTCCCGTTGAGCGCGCAGTTCAGTGATCGATGTCTTACGGTGGCGAGAATTGAGACACGCTGGCCTTCCTAGGCTCACGAGGTCTGAGCGTTGGATCAAGTATATAGGATTTTTCGAACTGGCGCTCGACATGCACGAGAAGGGCTGCGCAGCGAGTTGTTGATCGCGGTCCCAGGGTGATCTTCGGGTAGACTTCGGATCACCGTACGGGTCTTCGGGATATGATGGGTGCCATTACAGAAAGAGACGGAAATGAAGTTTGGTTGTCGCAATCGCCGCTATCTCATCCTCGGCTGTGGCGCAGACTCAGGTCACAATAACTGGGACTTCGCCGCCGATCGCGGCGCCCGGACATGCCGTCGTGATCGAAGGCGGCTCATTTACCGGAGCGACCTCGGTTACGTTCGGCGGAGCCACCGCGGTATTTCAGGTCGACACGGCGAATGCTATTACTGCGATCGTTCCGCTAGCCGCTGCCACGGGTCCGATCGAAGTAGTTCCTCCCGCCGGACCGGCAGTTAGTAGCCAAACGTTTGAAGTGGTCGCGCAATCGTGGGATGCGGCTAAGGACTTCTCCATTGCATCGAATCCGGCAGGGCAATGGAGCTATGGCGTTGCGCCCTCGCTGGGAGGTGCGGACTCGCCTGCTGGCAGAATACTCTTGCGTATCCAAATAGCGCTTCCATAGACAAGAACACGACTCCTTATACTCTACACTCACAGTCGCTAGTTATCCCGGCTAATATGCTTTGGCTCATCGGTTCCTTTTGCGCGATCGATCTTGATACTCACAACGCCGTAGCTATCGACGTTGCGATCCTGCAGAACGGGACTAGATCGCTTTTCTCCGATACTTTCAGCACCTTCGGCGAGGATAAGTCGTTCAACTTGAACCGCGCGCTGTCGAAGGGAGCGACTATTGACTTCGCAGCGGCGTATACGACGACAGCGGATAGCGATAACATCGGCCTGAAGGCGAGTTCGGAGAGGTTTCACTGATCAAGGTGCGCCTGCCTGCTAGTCCGGGTCTAGGTTGTCGTCGCCCGATGGTGGTCGGGCGCGAGTTGTCACCGCGGTTGCGGCGTGATCCCGATGGCCCGCTCGATCGCTCGCACCAGCGCGCCTGCTTCAGCGCGATCCACGCCCGACCAATCCACCGCGGCGAAGTAGCGATCGCTGGAAAACACAACCGTGTCGGGCTGCGTGCGCCAGGTCTGAGTGCGTGCGAGGCCCTCCTCGAAACTCTTGATTGCCCAGACTCGGACGCGCGCGGAACCTACTTGGACGTGCGCCGAACTGGGGCCGGTGTAGTGTGCGGTCCAGTCGGGCTGTTGCGATTGATTCACGCCGTTCAAGCGCCATCCGGGAGAGACCGATTTTGGGAAATCGGGCGGCTCCACACGCCGCGAGCAGGCGGTGCCGAGCAATATCAGTACACTGAGGAAGATTCCGATCCATCTCGGCATGGAGCCTTCTATTGTGAGGCACCAGCGCTGGGAACCTGCACATGCCTAAATACAGAACACCGCGACCGAAGCAAGACGTTCCGCAGCCGCGCGCGGGCTGGCCCTGCGTGGTCATCGTGATTTTCGCAATTATTGCCGTTTCTCTTTTACTTTTCCTGGTGATGAAATATGCGAGTTGACGGAAGGCTCCCGGCGCAGATGCGGCCGGTGAATATCGATATTAATTACCTGGCGACAGCGGAGGGTTCGGCGCTGATCCGTGTGGGCAACACGCGCGTCCTGTGCGCGGCCACAGTGGAGGATAGCGTGCCCGCGTTCCTGCGCAACTCGGGCAAGGGATGGATCACGGCGGAGTATTCGATGCTGCCGCGAGCGACCGCCACGCGCACGCCGCGCGAGTCAACGAAAGGGCGAATCTCCGGGAGGACGCATGAGATTCAACGGCTGATCGGGCGATCGCTGCGCGCGGTTGCGGACCTGAGTGCGCTGGGGGAACGTTCGGTGTACATCGATTGCGATGTGCTTCAGGCGGACGGGGGCACGCGCACGGCATCGATCACCGGGGCGTTCGTGGCCCTCTCACTGGCGGTGAAGCGCATGATGGCGACGGGCGCGATCAAACGGTCTCCGCTGCGCGATTATGTGGCGGCGACGAGTGTGGGGCTGTATAAGGGCCAGGCTGTGCTCGATCTTTGCTATGAGGAAGATTCGAAGGCCGATGTCGATATGAACGTGGTGATGACCGGGAGCGGGCGCTTCGTGGAAGTGCAGGCGACGGCGGAGCAGCAGGCGTTCGGCGACGATGAGATGGCGAGCCTGGTGGAGTTGGCGCGCGGCGGCATTGCGGAACTGGTGACGCTGCAGAAGCAACTCGCGCCGCTGCCGTAGGCGCCCGTGACAGTAATCAAAAGTACCGCTTACTCACGTGCGCGGCTCAGTAGAATCAACGTTACAGCGGTTACTACTGCGAGCTGCTGGCGATGAAGCTTTGGTGCGCGACGACGAATCCGGGGAAAGTGCGCGAGTTTCGTCTGCTTGGGGCGGAGGTTGAAATACTCCCGGGCATGGAGCAGATCGACGCGCCTGTTGAAGACGGCGACACGTTTGAGGAGAATGCCGCGCTGAAGGCAATCTATTACAGCCGGCATGCGCCGGGCCTGCTGTTCGCGGACGACTCGGGGCTCGAGGTGGACGCGCTTGGCGGAGAGCCGGGAGTTTACTCGGCGCGCTATGCCGGCGAGGGCGCGACCGACGCTCTTAACAACACGCTGCTGCTGCGGCGATTGGAATCGATCAACGATCGCCGCGCGCGGTTCGTGTGCGTGATTGCGTTAGCCGACGCGGGCAAGCTTATCCGAACGTTTCGCGGGACGGTGGAAGGCGAGATTCTCAGAGCGCCGCGCGGGAGCGGTGGATTCGGATACGATCCATTGTTTTTCTATCCGCCGTTCGGTCAGACGCTGGCCGAAATTCCGGCCGATGAGAAGTTCACGGTCAGCCATCGCGGCAACGCCCTGCGCGCGATGCTCGACTGGATCGGTTAGATGATATTCTGATCGCGGAAGCCATTGGCGTTCTAAGACAAACCAAGGAGAACCGAGCTTGCGAGTTGGCGTTTTTACCGCGTTACTGGCGCAGATGTCGCTGGATGATGTTCTGAAGAAACTGAAGGCGAACGGCGTGACCACGGTTGAGCTGGGAACCGGCAACTATCCCGGAGATCCGCATTGCAAGCTCTCCATGCTCGAGAACGAAGCCGAGCTGAAAACGTTCAAGCAGAAACTGAGCGACAACGGCTTCAGCATCAGCGCGCTGAGCTGTCATGGCAATCCGCTGCATCCCGACGCAAACGTGCGGAAGGGCTATCAGGAGACGAGCCGCAAGACCGTTTTACTCGCCGAGAAGCTGGGCGTGCCCGTGGTGATCGATTTCTCCGGGTGCCCAGGCGATAGCGAAGGCGCGAAATATCCGAACTGGGTCACGTGCCCATGGCCGCCGGAATATCTGGACATCCTCGAATGGCAATGGGAGAAGCAAGTCACGCCGTTCTGGACGGAACATGGCCAATTCGCGAAGGATCACGGGGTGAAGATCGCGATTGAGATGCACCCTGGGTTCGTCGTTTATAGTCCCGAGACGATGCTGCGGCTGCGATCGATTGCGGGTGAATCGGTGGGTTGCAACTACGATCCGAGCCATATGTTCTGGCAGTCGATCGACCCGATCGTTGCGGTTCGCCTGCTGGGTGAGTCGATTTTCCACGTTCACGCGAAAGACACGCAGATTTACGCGCGCAATTTACCCATGAGCGGCGTGCTCGATACCAAGAAGTACACGGATGAACAGCATCGGGCATGGATCTTCCGCACATGCGGTTACGGGCACGGGGCGGAATGGTGGACGGAGTTTATCTCGACGCTGCGGATGTTCGGCTACGATTACGTGCTCTCGGTGGAACATGAGGACAGCCTGATGTCGCCGGAAGAGGGTCTGACCAAAGCGGTGCGATTCCTCGACAACATCATCATCAAAGATAAAGCTGCCGCGGCGTGGTGGATTTAAGCATCCATCAGTGCTGCTGCGCCGCTGCTTTGGCCTCATCCGCGAGCACGCGTTTTTTGAAGTAGCGGCGCTTGATATCGGGCCAGAATTCCTTTAGGACGTTAGAGACGGCATCGGTGGCGATCGCCGTACCCATGCGGTCTAGCGTATCGCCCAAGCCGCGCTCGTCCGGATAGTAGAAATTGCCGATCGCGCCGTCGACCCCGTTGCCCAGAACTTCGGCGAAATTGAACGTGGGTGCGCCGGTATCGGTTTTGGCGATGAGGACGCGGGTTAGCGAATAGAACAAGCGCGACTTTACCGACCCGTTAATCTTGCGGAAATAGCGGGGATCTTCGCGAAGCAATGAGGGCATGATCGCCTCGGTCAGCATGTTGCCGATGACCTGGTCGGCATAGGACGTCGCGTACCGGTGCGCATAGCCTGCGACGCCCTGGCCGAATGACGGGTGACTGTTATCCAGCTGGTAGAGACCTGCGAAAGCGCCTGCCAGAATGAAGCCCGGCCAGTCGAAGGAATCCTTGGTGGCAATAATAAATTTCTGTTCTGTGGTGAGCCGCTCAAACGGGATCGTGCCATCAATGGTGCGGTAATTGGGGAGCACGCCAAGAATCCGCTTGTCCTGGACGGGTTGGTCCGGAACCGGAGCGGGTTTTCCGGAAACCTCAGCGGCTGGAACGCCCGCGGCATCGGAACCCGACGGTACGGAGGGGCTCGAAGGCGGGGTCTGGGGCGGCGGCGAGTCCGTCTGTGCGTTTGCACCAACGCCGCAGGCCAAAAGCAGAAGGGTCGCCCAGTGTGCGGCGCAGGAATGCAAAGGAATTCGTATCAATTGAGTGTAGACGACCAGGCGGTGAATCCAGTTACGACGGCGAGATCGCCTGACCCCACTCTGTGACTTCTCGCGACGCCGAAAAGATTCAATCCAGTCAAAATCTAGTTACCAGAACGAGGCCCGCCGAGCAACAGCACGCATCCGGCGAGTCGCGGGAAGTTCACGGGATGAGGTTGAAAGCCGACCCAGCCGAAGTTGTCGAGAACGACCGCGCAAAGCAGCGAGAACGTGACGGTCAGGGCGGTGAATGCCGTTGATCCGAGTTTTTTGAGCGAGCATCACACCCGCCATGGTGGATCCGATACTGAGCAGGCCGCCGAACCAGGCCCACCAGGGAACCGTCTGCATCTTCGACCACTGAAAGCTGCCCAACTGCGTAAATGCCAGCGCAAAAGGCAGTGCAAACGAAAGAGCGATTAGCGCAGTCAAATAGACCGTCATGCCCGCGAGCAGCGGCTGGTCGATCGACTTCCGCAGTTGGGAGTTCGCGCCGGCCTGGATCGCGTTCAGCACGCCCGCGGAGGCCGCGACAATGTACAGTATGAAATTCACCAGAAACGCGATGCACGCGAGTCGCCTTGCGATGCGAGCGCACGGGCTGTTTGGGCCTAGGCGTGCAGCACTTGGAGTAGTGAAACTTTCAGCTATGTTGGCCATTGCTGTTGGAATTGCAAGTCATCCCGTTTTCGGTCAAGTATCAGCCCCCATCAGCCGCGCTTTCATGAGCGGCGGAATCTACGCGCTTCAGTCCGATTCTCAAACTGCTCCACAACCGACCCCTCCCAGTTCCCCGGATGCGCCGGCGCCCCAGAACCCAGCGCCGTTCGACCGCTCCAGCTTGAGCGGTTACAACACGCGCGAGAAATTCATTTACGACACAAAGAACGTCTTCGGTCCGGTTCCGCTGATCTTGAACGCGATCGGGGCCGGAATCGGGCAGTCGCTGAACTCGCCGTCCCAGTGGGGTCAGGGCGCCGAAGGTTACGCCGACCGCTTTGCGTCCAGCTTCGGAACGAACATGGCTCATCAGTACATCGGGTTCGGACTTGAATCGGTGCTGCATGAGGACCCGCGCTACATGCTTTCCAAGGACCATAGCGCAAAGGGTCGTCTAAAGAGCGTTCTGCGCCAGTCGTTCACCGCGCGTAAGGACGCCGGCGGGGACACGTTCGCCTATGCGCGTATCGGAAGCGCGTTCGGCGCGGGACTTTTGTCCAACACGTGGCAGCCTCGCGGGTCCCGAGGAATCGGCGACGGATTCATCCGCGGCACGGAAATTCTGGCGATCGATATCGGATCGAATCTTGCTCAGGAATTCATTCCGTTTATCCGGCGTTTCCAGATTCGTTGACGGGGTCTCATGACCTAGAATGGTGGTTCGCTTACCTGTGGCGGTAACCGCTCCGTCGCCGTCGCGGCTCGGTAGATTCAGTCGTGTTACAGAGCCGAGACCGTGAGGGAGACGGTTTCGCCACGGGCTGCTCGCAATTCATCATCGGGTTTGGAGAGACATGGCATCCAGAAGAATCGGCATACTAACAGGCGGCGGAGACGTTCCCGGCCTGAATTCAGTCATCAAGACAGTCGTTTACCGGGCGAACGAGCTGGACGGGGAAGTGATCGGGCTGCGCCGCGGGTGGGAGTCGCTCACCCATCTCAATTTTGACGATCCCGCGAGTGTCAGCCGCTATGTAATCGCGCTGAACCGCGACAACACGCGCACCATCGACCGGTTTGGCGGCACGTTTCTGCACAGTTCCCGTACCAATCCCAAGAAGATGAAGAAAGTGGCCCCGTTCCTGAACGCCGCGGATTTCCCTTCGTCGGAGGTGACCAAGGCTGGGGAAACATCCACGGTTTACGACGTGACCAAGCGCGTCGAAGCGAACCTCGAACGGTTGAAGCTGGATTACCTGATCGCCATCGGCGGCGACGATACACTGAGCTACGCCGCCCATCTGGATAGCCAGGGGTATCCGGTGATTGCCATCCCGAAAACAATGGATAATGACGTTCGGAACACCGAGTACTGTATCGGTTTTTCGACGGCGATCACGCGCGCCACCGAAGCGGTGGAACGGCAGCGGACGACGGTCGGTTCCCATGAACGCATCGGCATATTCCGTATCTTCGGGCGCGATGCGGGTTATACCGCGCTCTACACCGCATACGTGACATCGATGCGCTGCTGTATTCCCGAGTACGCGTTCGATCTCGAGAAACTGATCGATCTGCTGATGACGGACAAGCGGATGTCGCCCAGCAATTACGCGCTGATTGTCCTTTCCGAAGGCGCGAAATGGGAGGGGTATCAGGCGCGCGAGATCGGCGAAGCGGACGCCTACGGGCATAAGAAGAAGGCGAACGTCGGCGAGGATTTAAGCGATGAAATTAAGAAGCGGACGGGCGAAGAGACCATCGTCAGCGACTTGACGTATGATCTGCGGAGCGGCAGTCCGGACTTCGTCGACAAAATGGTGGCTTCCACTTTTGCGGGGATGGCGGTAGACTGCATTCACCAGAAGAAGCATGGCGTGATGATGGGAATCGAAGGCGGGTGTTACGTGGTGACGGCGATTCCGGATCCCAAATTGGGGCCGCGCAGGGTCGACGTGAAAAATATGTACAACATTAACCGGTACCGGCCCACTTACACCAATAAGATCGGATTGCCCATTTTTCTTACACGAGCCTGAACCGGAATGACCGCTGCCGAGATCCGCATCCCGCACGAGAACCTGAACCAGAAGATTAACGGCGATATCGTGCGGTCGGAGATCGAAGGAGGCGTATTCCTGCGGGATCTGGCTTGCGGCGCGACGATCGAAGTTAAGACTCACAACCGGTCTTATAAGTTGATCAAACAGGATGGCGAACAGGCTCTGATCTCGGGTCACCCGCAGTTTTGTCCCGATCCGGTGCTGGTTACGATCGATGGCTCGAATTGGGGCGGATCGCTGCTAAAGCGCGGTTTTATCGGGCGCGGGATGCGGCTGGAATTCAGGCATCCGGTTTTCCGGCGGGTGACGACTTCGCCGATCGATGAGATTCGGGAAGTGGCGTAGTTTGGGAGGATTGAGGTACCCTGAAGGACATGGAAGTTCATTTCACGCCCGAGCAGGAAGGTGAGCTTTCTGAAATCGCCAGCCATGCCGGTATGAGCGCTGAGGGATTGGTGAAGGATACCGTCCTGCGCCTGCTTCAGGAAAAGGCGCGCATCCGCGCATCCGTGCGGGAAGGAATCGCTCAGGCCAACAAGGGCGAGTTCATTGAGGAAGAAGAGATGGACGCACGCTTAGAGCAGATGTTGCGCTCGTGAAGCATGCGCATCCGCTGGACGCCGGCCGCCGCAGCGGACTTGCAGGGCATTAGCGATTACCTTAAAGATC
>NZ_CAJCHS010000148.1 GCF_903970205.1 Nevskia soli
AATGAGCACGTTCGTATCTCTTATGCGACTTCGATGGGCGAACTCGAGCGCGGGCTCGATCGGATTGAGGAGTTTGTGCGCGGTTTATGAGCGCGCGGGCGATTGAGCCTAAGTTCGTCGAGAAGGTGTGGGGATCAAAGCATCTGGAACCCTGGTTTCCGGACCGGCAGGAGAAGACCGGCGAAGTTTGGTTTCCCGCGGGTGAGTTACTCATCAAGTTTCTATTTACCACCGAGGACTTATCGGTCCAGGTGCACCCGAGCGACGCCTATGCACGCGAGTATGAGCATTCGCGGGGTAAGACGGAGATGTGGCACATCCTGCGGGCCGAGCCGGGCGCGAAGGTAGCGCTGGGTTTTCGATCGCGCGTGGAGCGGGAGGCTTTACCCGAGCTGGCGAGAAGCGGCGTCATTGTAGACCGGCTGGCGTGGTTTGCCTGTGAACCGGGCGATACGTTCTTCGTGCCCGCCGGTACTGTACATGCGATCGGACGCGGGTTGGCGCTTTGCGAAATCCAACAAAACTCCGACGTTACTTACCGGCTCTATGATTATGGCCGGCCGCGGGAGTTGCATCTGGAGAAGAGCCTGGATGTGGCTAAGGTAGGAAAACATCCCGGCGCCCTGCGGTCGCGCGATGCGGAAGATGGGCGAGAACTGCTAGTAAGAGGTCAGTACTTTGAAACCGAGAAGCTGACTGTTGCCGGCGCACGCGAGGTTCCTGAAGGCTACGCGGTGATTCTTGAGGGGGACGGCACGATCGATGGCGAGCCGTTCCGCCAAGGGACAGTGTGGGAAGTGGAGGGAACGGCGACCGTACAGGCGGATACTCCGGCTACTCTGCTCACGACTCGTGTTCCGAACTTACGCGAGTAAATGGGTACTTAGTCGCTCGGAGATACGGGAAGAATCTCTTGGTGCGATGCCGGTATCGGGCAAAGTCGGCGCCAAACTCTGTGTGTAACATGGCGTCTTCCCGGCGGATGCGCCAGGCGACAAACGCCGCCGCCAAGACGAAAAGCGGAATCGCCAGAAGACTGCGAAACGCCAGGGCGACTCCAACGATGTTGAGTATCAGTCCAAGGTAGATTGGGTGGCGGATTAGCCTATAGATGCCGGTCTGTATCAACTGGTGGCCGTTCCGCAAAGTTACATACATGCTGTACTGCCGGCCTAGAGTGCGTTGTGCGACTAACTGCACGGCCGCCCCCGCCGAGAACACGACTAAACCGATCCAGCGGAGTTCCGCAGATTCGGCGAACGTCAGAATCCCGCGACGGTCATCGCATGGAAGCAGCCAGCATAGGAGTATACCGGTGAGGCCGCTGACCGCCGGCGCCCAGCACTGTTGCGCCTCGTGTTTCCTCTCGACGGCGAAGGCGTCCGTCCTCAGGGAGAAAATCTCGGCGATATGTCGACAGATGAGGATCAACAGAAGCCCCAGCCGGGCGCGATCTGCCAAAAAGCCGCCGCGGTCGTCCGGGCCCCACCCGATGAAGAGCAGGGCGCAAACGAGTAAGATCCGTAACAACGCGACAAGAATCTTGCGTTTCATAGTAACGATTGCTACCGGTCTAAGTTCCCTAAAGTCTCCTTGAGTTATAGGAAACTAAGGATCGTACCGACAACTCCGGCAGCCGTTCCAACGTCCTTCACAACGGTGCCGATGGTGGACATGACGCTGGAACCACCGCTCTTATGCGCCGCGGCGGCGCGCTGGGCTGCTTCCCGCTCCTTCTGTTCTTCCTTGGCGAGTTCAGCCTTCTTTTCGGCCGCTACCTTGTGATCGTGGCGCTTCCGGGCTTCTTCTTCGGCTTTTTGCAGCTCTGCTTTCTTCTTCTCCTGAGCTTCGAAGCGTTTCGCACGGCCTTCGGCGGAAAGCGCGAAATCATATTTCACGTTCCAGTCGTGCTTGCCGGCGAAGGTCTTGAAGTTGTCCTTCAGAACGTCACTCTTGCCTTGCTGACTGGACTGCACGCCGTTCGAGGCATCTCCGGCGTAGTGCCACACGATGATGCCGCCCAGCGTGCTCCTTAGCGCTAGGGCAACGTCGATATCGTAACCGGGCTTTTTGCCTTTGTAATCTATCGAGAACAGCCAAGTGCCGTCCGGATTGACGGTCAAATTGACTGATCCCTCTTCTTTCGTGAACTTATAATTCACGACGATCGGACCCGTGGTGGGCTCCGCATGTCGTGTTCCTGATGTCTCGCCGGCCGGGACTACGGGTGTTGCAGTGAGAGCGGGTGCTACGTCTGCCATTGTTTTATCTCCATTTTGTGGGGTCAAATTCGATCCACGCACTGTCCATGCACCCCGTAGCATGGCGCCAGCACGCCGTGGCGTTAGACCAGGACGAGGTCCGCCGTGAAGCGGCGGCCAAGCTAACTGAAATTAGGATGGCGAATGGCCCGATGAGGCAGTCCGCCGGACTCGCGCTCGTATCCGCGGGATACCCCGTTGGAGCGCTCTACTTTCGCTCCAACTTAGTTAGCGACGGCGCGTAGAAAATGGGCCAGTGTTTTTTTACGTTTCTTGAACCTTCGCAGATTGCGGGAGGTCGAATGATCCGGTTGATCCGAGCAAATAGTGAGGCAACCAGTCGGGTGAGGCTTCTACGATCACGCCTGTGTTACGAAGATTTCAGTACCGGTACAATATGAATCCGCAATTGTAACCAAGGGCCGGATTGACAGCGCGTTTTCAAAGACACTATCATTGCAATACAACCCAAATGTATAATCATCGAATTCTTAGCGCCGCAGCGCTGATTGTGTTCCTTTCATTCTGTATCCGGCCGTCGGTGGCGGCCCCTTGCGGCGTGAGTGCCCCCAACATTGCGGGCGGTCAATATGATTCGTACCGGACCAATTCAAACCTGCAGGAAGCGGTGCTGAACCCGGCCAGCGTGGCAAGCGGGTTTGGGTATCTATTTCAATTGGCGCCGGCTGCGGGTCAGGCCTATGCGCAGCCTCTCATTCTTCACAATTGGACCATCGCGGGAACCTGTTATGCAACCGTGGTCTTCGTCGCGACGATGCACAATCAAATTTTTGCCTTCGATGGAGACAATCCAACGGGCGCCGCGCCCATCTGGAAGAGCGCGAACTTTGCGACGGCGGCCGCTTCCGGCTCGGTTTATTATCCGGCGGTGTACTGCAAGGGAAACGTAGGTTTCACCCATGCCGGAATTCTAAGCACGCCGGTTATCGACACAACTAATGAATTGATGTACTTTGTGACGCTGAACGATACGCAGAAGGCGGCAACTTGCACGGCCGCGGGCAGCACGGGTTGGGTCTATACCATCCACGCGATATCGTTGAGGAACAACTCAACGTTCGGGCTGGATTTTCTACCGCCGCACGACATCAATCCGGATATGGCGCCCTTCGGTTTCGTTGCTTCGAACCAACTGCAGCGACCCGCGCTTGCCGAGATCCACAGTACGATCCTGGTCGGCTTCGGATTCGGGACATCCGGTACCTCCGGGAATGAACTCGAATCGAGTTATCAGGGCTGGATGGCAGAGTATAACTTCTGCGCGACTGGCAGCGCCAGCTGTCCGTCGAGCACTTGCTTATCGCGCTCGAACTGCTCATTCTTTTTGTCGTCGGCGAAGGCGCCCGGGCCTCTCTCACCGGTCGGCGCCGGAGTTTGGATGTCGGGAATCGGTCCGGCCAGCGACGGAACGTTTTACGCGTACTCGACCGGCAATGGATGCCGGCCGGAAGCTTCCACCACTCCCAGTACCTGCACCGCGATAGCCAACAACGCATTGGGCGATTCCGTGGTATACCGCCCGCAAGCCGCTAACAGTAATCCCGGTTCAACGTTCACCCCGGTGAACTCAACGGAAACTCCCGGCTACGCGAATTACTATGTCGACGACTATAACGACCTTGACTTAGATGCGGGCGGCGTCCTAATGATCCCGCCGACGGCTCCGAATGCAACCAGCAGTTATTTAATAGCCTCCGGAAAGGCTGGACAGACGTATCTTCTTCAAACGGCCAACTTAGGCGGGTTCACGAGCACACCGTACCAGAATTTTCTAGCTTCGGCAAGCGTGGCGCCTTGCGCCGCTCCTTTTCCCGTCTCTCCGCAAACACCGGTGTATTCGGGTATTGTTCCGCTGGGAAGCGGATGCGCGGAGATTCACGGTCCGGCTTACTGGAACCTGGGCGGAGGCTCCGGATTCTACTTCGTGTGGGGCTTCAACGATGTTCCGCGCGGGTACTACTTCAACGGTTCTTATCTCGAAACAAGTGCAACGTCTGGAGTGCATCCGATCACCGGTTCGACTGCTCCCGGCGGCGGTGGACAACTGGCCGTTTCAGCGAATGGCGCGGATCCAACGAGCGCATTGTTGTGGGCCACGACGTCCAACGGCTTCACGAACACCGGCTCTTTTCAACAAGGCGCCTTGACGGCATTTCAGCTTTACCAAACCGGTGTGGGCTATGAAATCCAACCTGTATTCAACAGCCAGACTGCAAGCGGGCAGGTTTTTACCGCCCAACGGTATGTCGCGCCGCTGGTGAATAACGGAAAGGTATATGTGTCGACCGCCAATGGTGGAAACGCCGCCATCTTTGTGTACGGGCCGTGCTCGCAGGGTCCGAACGGTGCGTGCGGCGCCCAGCCGGCCGAATAAACCGCGGGTTTATATACCGGCGTTGGCGACAAGCGCTCCCGCGGCGTGAGTCTTGAAGAAGTCTCTTACCTGCCGTTCAATGTGTTCCGGTTCGAGCGCCTGGGCGTCCGTTGATGCGAACTTGAGAAATGGAGTATTCGTCCTTCGTGCTCGGATTCGATCCATAGCCCGCCCGGTTGCTCGCGGCGACCCATCGCTGTCATAGAGAACGATTAGATCGATTTCACCCGGATATAGCTCTGCGACGAGGCTTGCCTCCCCCAGGGTCGAACTATCCAGGACTAAAGCGTGTTCCCCAGCTGCTGTTTGAGTCCGCGCGATCAATTCCTTACTCATTCCGATCGCCAGAATGACTTGGTGCGGTATCTGCGCGGAGGCCGCCGCGGAGTTGCGCGATTCATGCCGCGGGAGAAATACTTCGAACATCGAGCCGCAATCCGGCAGTTCCGATTCCCGCGTGAAGCCTTGGGAAGCCACCGCGATCGCGTTCACGATCGATAAATCTACTCTTAGCGGATTGAAATTGAAGGGGAATGGTTCTTCGCAGGGAGTCTGCGTATCTTGTTCGAGCAGCGGTTCGGAACACACGGCCAGCCGCACGTACGCCCGGTTTCGAGAGCCCCTAAATGGCTGGATCTGAACGTCTGCCGTAATGGTGATTGTTCCTCGGCCTTGAATCCGATGCTTCGCGTCGAACACAAGATGCATGAGCAACTGCTCGAAATGACTGCCTGTGCTCAGCACGTATCCGGTGTCCGGTTCCGCATTCACCACAACGTCCATGTCGCTCCCACCAAATCCTTTGAGCAACGGCTCCGATTCAAACAGGAAGTCGCCTACGTGCAACGCGCTCGCGGGCCCGTGGGATTCACGGAAATCCAGTAGCTGCATGGACATGTCTTTGCCGGCCATACTCGCTCGCCGAACCAGATCGAGATCCGTCTGCCGATCGGGTCCCACTAATCGCGCCGCGCACTCGTCTACTAAGTCGAACAGGCCGTAAAACTCGCGCGCGACGCCCTGCGCGAGTTCGCCGGCGACAAATAGATGTCGTTCCTGGGCGAGCTGCTGTTCTTCCCGCTTCTGAACGGTTACGTCGTGTAGGGTTAGAAAGACTCCCGCGCGTTGGCCCACCGGCGTTACCGCGAACTGGCCGGTGACGTCAGTTGGAGACTGGCTCCTGGTTACCAACACGCTGTCCCGCGGGACCGCACACACGCCCGCCTGCGACACGGCCTGGCGAAGCAAATGTGCGGTGACCCGATTGCCTTCGCTGTCTTCAAGGGGCGCTACCTCCGCCAAGGATTTGCCGGCTGCGTCGGAATGCATCCAACCCGTCAGGCGCTCGGCGGACGAATTGAGAAAGAGCACCGTGCCGGAAACATCGGCAACGACGATTGCGTCCGGTAACCCCTGCAGGATAGCCGACAACATCTTTCGGTGAGATTCCGCTTGGCGCTCGACGCGATGTTTGTGAATCGACATCGTAACGATTGCTTTCAGGTTGGTGTTTCCGAGCGGCTTGACGATGTACCCGAACGGCTCCGTTTCCTGGGCGCGCTGTAGCGTCGCCTCGTCGGCGTGGGCCGTGAGATAGATTACCGGAACTTCATAGCGCTCGCGAACGATTTGCGCCGCGTCGATGCCGTCGAGCGCTCCCTGGATGGAGATATCCATAAGAACCAGGTCGGGCGGCTGCTCTTCTATCTTTCGAAAGGCATCGGCTGCGGTTCGAGCAGTCCCCGTGACGACGAACCCTGATTTAGTAAGTTGCTTCTGGATGTCCAGCGCGATGATAGCTTCATCCTCCACAAGTAACACGTTTGGCGCCTTATTCATTTGTTGGGACTCCTCTAATTATTCTTGCGGTGAGGCTTCATGCGGTTACGGCGGCTT
>NZ_CAJCHS010000149.1 GCF_903970205.1 Nevskia soli
CTTCGAAGTCGGCTTCCCTGCCCCATGGCCGGCGCGCGTCTCCACGCGAATCAGGATCGGCGCCGAACCGCCCTGCGCCTGCTGTAATGTCGCCGCGTATTTCAAGCTATGCCCGGGCATCACCCGATCGTCATGATCGGACGTCGTAATCAGCGTGGGCGGGTAGTGCGCACCGACCTTGATGTTATGCAGCGGTGAATACTTGATGAGCGTCTTGAAATCCTCCGCGTTCGCGGAAGTACCGTATTCGCCCACCCAATACCCGCCGAACCCGAAATTCTGGAACCGTAGCATATCCATGACGCCGACAGCGGGCATTGCGGCGGCGAACAAGTCCGGCCGCTGATTCAGAACCGCGCCAACCAATAACCCTCCGTTACTAGCGCCGAAGATAGCTAGCTTCTGGCGCGACGTGTACTTACTATCGATCAAATACTCGGCGGCAGCGATGAAATCATCGAACACATTCTGCTTATGCTCTTTCATTCCGGCCTGATGCCAGGCTTCTCCATACTCGGAGCCGCCGCGCAGGTTCGCTTCCGCGTAAACACCGCCCATCTTGATCCATTCGATGACCGCCGGATTAAAACTCGGAGTTAGGGAGATCTGAAACCCTCCGTAGCCATATAGCAGGGTTGGGTTCTGTCCGTTGCGCTGCAGCCCTTTCTTCGAAATCAGGAACATCGGCACTTTCGTTCCGTCTTTACTCTTATAAAAAACTTGGGTAGTTTCGAACGCGTTCGGATCGAAGTCGAGATGACTGCGGTGGACGGCTTCGCTCTTGCCGGTTTCCAGGCTTAGGTGGTAGATGACCGGTGGAGTCGTAAATCCAGTGTAGGTATAGAAAGTCTGCTGCGAATTACGATCCGGCTCGGCAACGAAAACGCTGCCCAGACCGGGCAATTGGATCTCAGGTCCAGCGTGGCCATCCAGTGACTCGAGACGGACGACGCTATGCGCATCTTTCAAATAGCTGAGAATCAACTTACCGTCGCCCATGACCGCGCTCTCGAGGGTAGCTTCCTGTTGCGGAACAATCTCCTTCCAGGAGGCGCGATCGGGCTGCTTCACATCAACCGCGATGACGCGTCCGCGCGGCGCTCCGTCCGTCGTTGCAATGTAGAACGTGGATCCGACCGAACCAATGAAGGTGTAATCGAAATCCCCATGCGAAATCAGATCCACTACCTTCGGATCAGGCGCGCTCAAGTCCGCATACGAGATGTAAGTCGTCCCAACCTTCAGCGGGTTGACCTCGACGACCAGAAAGCGGCCGTCTTTCGATACGCGATTTCCGAATAGCCATCCCGGCTGATCGGAGCGCGAGTAGATCAACTTATCGGCTGATTGCGGATCGCCCAGCTTATGAAAGTAGATTTGTTCGTTTTTGGCTTCTGCAGTCAGCAGCTTGTCCGGGGGCGGCTCGGGGAAGCGCGTATAGAAGAAGCTCTGATTGTCTCCGGACCAGGCGACTCCGCCCTTACTCCAATGAATCTCGTCAGACAGGTCCTTGCCTGTCGCGATCTCGCGCACATGCCAGTCGCTCCAGTCGGACCCGGCCTGCGCTACTCCGTAGGCGAAGTACTTGCCGTCCCAACTTACAGCGTCACCCGACAAAGCGGCTGTGCCATCCGCGCGATAGGTATTCGGGTCGATGAGAACACGCGCCGGGGCATCTAACCTGTCCTGAACATAGACCACCGATTGATTCTGCAATCCCGAGTTATGCGTGTAGAAGAAATGACCGCCGGCTTCCCACATGCCGCCGTACTTCTCGTAGTCCCACAGTTTCTCAAGCCGGCTACGAATCGCCGATCTGGCGGGAATCTTAGCCAGGTAGCCGAAAGTCAGCGCATTCTCTTCCGCGATCCACTTCTGAGTGGCCGGGGAGTCGGCATTCTCCAGTTCCCGGTAAGGATCGGAAATCTTCGTGCCGTGATAGTCGTCGACCTGGTCGGACTTGGGAGCGATCGGGTAAACCATAGAGCCGTTAGTGGCGCAAATCGCGAGCGTCGCACCACAGAAAAGGAGCAGGGAGCGGTAGGACATCGTAAAACCTCTTGGAATACCGATTCTCGCAGATGACGCGGGTGTTACAGGATGAACGGGATGATGGCTCGCGTCCGGCTGCGATATTGCTCCCAAGCTTGACCGAAATGACCAGCCATTATTGTCTCTTCCTGACGCGCCTTCAGATAGTAAACGGCAATGGCAATTACCAGACCGACCACGCCCCCGACGCGGTCGAGGAACAGGATAACGCCGATGAAGGAAAGCAACATTCCGCTGTAGATGGGGTGCCGCACCCAGCGATAAGGTCCGGATTGAATCAGGTCATGCGATTGTTTCAACGTGACTGTGGCGCTCCAGTTTCGGCCCAGAATCACGCGTGCCCAGATGGCGAACAGGACGCCGGCCCAGGCGAGAACAACCGAAACCACGAGCAGCATTTGAGTGCGTGGGACAAGAGGATTCGCCAGACCGCCCCATGGCACGAAAGCGAACAGCACAGCAGCCAGGGACCCCACAGTTCGGATGGCGAGCGAGGTAGGGCTTTCTGCGCGCTCGGTTTTTTTGAGGCGCCGTGCGGAAGCCAGCCAGAATAGGCCGAAAGTGATCCACGCAACACGGATCGCTGAGGCGGCAGTGTCGGATGTCACGCTAAGCCCTCGTTGACTTCAAGAACCTCGGTCAGAATGTATGTCAGCATGGTAGCGTTATGGGCGCCAACAGCAAGCAGCTCGACCTTCTCAGCGAACCGGAGAGAACAGCGCGATTGAAAGCTTTCGACGAATGGGTTCCGCAGATCGAGACGCGGAGCACGGAAGAAATGGACCAGGAAATCGAGGATGTGAGGCGCGTCAGAAGGGCTTGCCGACGTCGCGGCTAATGCTACGGAGCAGCCACCAAAGCCGCTACCACCAGCGGAGCCATCGGACTGCCCAGCCCGGTAACGAAGTCATAGCCCGGACCCGCATCGCAAATCGTCCCGCACTTACCGTTCGAGCCTTGCGTAATGTCGCGTAGCGCGCT
>NZ_CAJCHS010000150.1 GCF_903970205.1 Nevskia soli
AAACGCGGGTCACGGAACAGTGGCGATACCGGTCGTCCGCGACGTAATCAAGGCCTACTTCGATAAGAAAGCCGCCCGCCGCGGGGAAGCACCCCAGCCGATCCACATGGAAATGCCCACCGCCGAATCTGACGACGGCGCGGGTGACCGCTGATGCCGGGCCGCCGCTTGGTCCGCGATCTTGATTGGGCGATGCTGTCCATCGTCTTCATCATCTGCGGCATCGGCATCGTTCAGATCTATAGCGCCACCCGCGGCACGACTTTCCAGGACACCTGGTGGAAACAGATCGTCTACATCGGGATGGGCGTGATCCTCATGTGGATTACGACCGCGGTCGACTACCATGCGCTGATCGAGCAGGCCAACGTCTATTATGTTGTCGCGGTCGCCGGGTTACTCGGGGTCCTGGTTATGGGTAAGACGGTGTTGGGCGGAAAGCGCTGGATCCCGCTTCCCGGCGGTCTCAACCTGCAGGTGTCCGAGTTCGCCAAGTTAGTGATATTATTGATCGTAGCCAGACAGCTAACCAGAATTTCCACAGATGTTCTGGAGTTCCGGGACTTTCTCCGGATCGTTGTGGTGGTATTGGTTCCGATGGCCCTGATCGCCGCGGAACCGGATCTCGGCACAGCCCTGACGTACTTACCGATCCTGGGAATCGGGGTGTTTCTGGCGGGACTCCGGTGGCAATATTGGGCGGCGATTGCGGTGATTACGGCGGTAGTGGTTCCGCTTGGGTTTGAGTTCATGAAAGACTACCAGCGGAACCGGCTTTTGAGTTTTGTCGATCCGGACCGCGATCCGAAAGGCACCGGATACCAGTTGATTCAGTCGCGGATATCGGTCGGAGCGGGTGGGATGTGGGGTAAGGGAGTGACCAAGGGCTCGCAGACGCAACTTGGTTTCCTTCCCATCCCGCACACGGATTTTATCTTTTCGGCGTTTGCCGAAGAGCACGGGTTTGTCGGAGTTACTGTTGTCCTGTCGCTGTATTTTGTGCTGCTGATGCAGATTGTGCAGAATGCCCAGACTGCGCCCGATCGCGCAGGCATGTTCCTGTGTATGGGCGTGGCTGCCCTACTGCTGTTTCACCTGCTAGTCAATGTAGGGATGGTGGTGGGACGGATGCCGGTTACGGGTATTCCGCTGCCACTTATGAGTTATGGGGGATCCAGTCTCTGGAGCGTTTTCATGATGCTGGGTCTAGTGAATAATGTTCGCTTGCGAAGGTTTGTGAACTAAGAAAGTTTTCGGGAGCCCCTGCTAGAGAACTCTCGGCGATGGCTTGCATAAAGCCGCTGGATGAGCGGGAGTGGTTCCCCGGTGCGATCCGGATGAACGTGAAATTTTGGATTCTGGTGTTTGGGAATAATTCAGTCCGGAGCGGCCACGCGTGAGGGCTGGCAGCGTCAATCCGCGCGTTCTTGTTACGCGCGAAGCAGAAAGCACGCAAGGGTGAACTCTCCGCTTTTTTCGTCGCCGAGCGGTCCTGTGAAAGGGAGCCCGACGGAGAGAGTGAATGTCAAAGGAACTAATCGTCTCCGCCACGCGCCATGAAACGCGCGTCGCGATCCTTGAGGATGACCAACTAGTCGAGATTTTTCATCAACGCGAGAAAGAGTATTCGCTCGCGGGAAGTATTCATAAAGGCCGCGTTACCCGGGTGTTACCCGGCATGCAGTCCGCGTTCGTCGATATCGGACTGGAACGCGACGCCTTCCTCTATGTCTCCGATTTCTTCGAAGACAATGACGAATACGACAAGGTCGTTTCCGGTGTTGAGGAGAAGGTGCTCAAACTGGAGCGCGGCGGGGGTAGCAGCGCCGGGGGTGGTAACGCGAGCGCTGCTCCGATTGCGCTGCCGACTCCGATGGAACCCGAACTTGCCGCGATTTTAGGTGCTGTGCCGGGAGCGCTGATGGTGTCCGCGCCCGCGGCGCAAAGTACGAACGGGCAGGCCGCGACCTCGGAGCCGCGCCGCGAGAATGCGAGCCGTGCCGACCAACAGCAACGCGACCGAGGCGGGCGCGGGCGAAGAGGACGCAGGCGTCGTCCCGGCGGCGGAGGGCTACCCGAGTCGAAATTCTTCTCGCCCCGTGACCATCGGGAGCCGCGTGAGAATCGCGAACCGCGCGAAGTGCGGGCTGAGGCGCGAGGGAATGATTCTCTCACTCAGGAAGCTGAGCCGAGCGGCGGATTGGTGGTCCTTCCCGGCGAATCGATATCCAAATATGTCGGCCACATCGGGGGCGAGGGCGAGCCGGAGGGCATCGACGCGACTGGTGAATCGCCTACCGCGGAACTAACTTCAGCGAACGCGACACTCGGTCTTGCTGAGGAAATCGTTCATCAGGAACACAACGAAGCTCTGGTTGACGAGTGGGAAGCCAGCATGGAAAAGCGGCGCGAGCCGCAGCGGGAAGAGCCGGAACCGGAATTCCTCACGGGCGCTGTTCTATCGGCCGCGGTCGAGGTCTCCGAAGAGCCTCTGGCCGAAGCTGAACTTGAGGAGGAAGATGATGAGGGCGAAGAGCCCGAAGCCGCATCCGAGCTTCCGGACGAACAGGCGGAAGAACAGGCGGAAGAAGCCTTCGAGCCGGGTTTCGACGCTGTAGATGTCGATCCAGTCGATGAACTCCAACGCGTCTCAGCCGAGCCCGCGGCAGAACCGAATCCGGAACAAGAAGGACCGGAACCCGCCCGCATTCCCCAAAGCCTGACCGCAACCCTGCGCGAGCAAGGCAGCCGTCTTCCGCATCGCATGTCCCGGCGGATGCGCCGGCGCATGCGCGGCGATCGTCCCGATGAGAAGGGTGCGGAGGGGACCGGAGAAGCTGCCGTCGAGTCCGCCGGCGAGACGCCGAGCGAGGGCGCGCCCGCAATGGCAGCGCCACAGATCGAAGAAGTGAAAGCTGCCGCTGAGCCGCGCCGTCAAGGCCGCGGCCGCGAAAGTCGTCCGCGCGAAGACCGTGCGCGCGAAGATCGCCCGCGTGAAGACCGTCAAGACAAGCCTCGCGAAAATCGCGATCGGGAAGATCGCAATCGAGAAGAAGCCCGCCCGATAGTCCCCTCCATCGCCGACCTGCTCAAAGCCGGCCAGGAAATCATCGTCCAAATCGCCAAAGAACCCCTCGGTCAGAAGGGCGCCCGCATCACCTCGCACATCGCCTTGCCCGGCCGCTTCCTGGTTTACATGCCGACCGTCGACCACGTCGGCGTCTCCCGCAAAATTCCGTCCGACGACGAACGCCTGCGCCTGAAGCGCATCCTGCAAACCCACCGCGTCGGCATCCCCGGCGGCTTCATCGTCCGCACCGCGGGCGAAGGCCGCTCGGAAGATGAGCTCAAGGCCGACATGATGTTCCTCCATAACATGTGGACCGACATGCGCCAGAAAGCCGAGAAACGCCCCGCGCCGATGCTGCTGCACCACGACCTGGATCTGGTGGAGCGCATCCTCCGCGACCAGCTAACGAGCGCGTTCAAGACGGTCTGGGTCGATAACGAAATTATCTACGAGAACGTGCTCAGCTTTGTCCAGCGTTTTCAACCGGCGATGGTGAGCCGCATTAAGATGTACACGCGCAAAACGCCGATCTTCGATGAGTTCGGGATTACTCAGGAACTCGAGAAGGCGCTGCGGCCGAAAGTATGGCTGAAGAGCGGTGGTTACATCGTCATCAATCAGACCGAGGCATTAGTTGCGATCGACATCAACACGGGTAAGTATGTCGGCAAGAGTAATCGCCTGGAAGATACGATCGTTAAGATCAACACGGATGCGATCCGCGAGATCGTCCGTCAGATTCACCTGCGCGACTTAGGCGGAATCATTGTAGTGGACTTCATCGATATGGATGAGCGCAAGAATCGCCAGAAAGTAATGCAGGCGCTGGAGGAAGGCATGCGGGTAGACCGCGCGCCCTATAAGATTCTGCAATTCAACGATTTTGGCCTGGTAGCGATTACCCGTAAGCGCGTGAAGCAATCGCTGGAGCGGACGCTCTGCTCGCCATGCCCGTATTGCGAAGGCGCGGGTTCAGTCAAGAGCGTGACGACCGTCATCAGCGAGATTCTGCAGGAAGCGCATAAGATCGCGGGCGCGGTTGAAGGCGATAGTGTGATGCTGCGGGTGAATCCTGAGGTCGCCAAGGTATTGAAGAGCAATACTAATGATCATTTGGAAGAGATTGAGTCGGTGGTAGGGCGGACTGTGATGATTAAGAGCGATCCGCTGCTGCATCAGACTAAGTTCGATTTGGCTTAATCGGGCGAGATAGACCCCGCCTGACGTCAGCGGTAAGCTTCGCGGTGGTTGCGGACGCGGAGCGGACTCGATAGTCGCCGACACGGAGGCGGAACTCGGGCGGGTCGATTCCTTGAAGCCGTTTCACATTACCGGCGCCAGTTTCGGCGAAGCGTTCGGTGGACAGCTTGATGCGACGGGCGATGCCCTTATCGAGACTCAACATGTCATCGCTTCGGCGTGAGGAATGCCCTTGCCTCCATTATTCCTGAGCCAGTCGCGGGCCTCGGTCACGGCAAGTTTTTCCTCTTCCGTGTCCGGCTCGTCGTCAAGCGGTGCGTTGCGCAGAGCCGCGGTTGCGGGGTCGACGATCGTTTCCAGAAACTGAACCAGGCCGGAGAGCTGGGTGTCGGGCAAGCGGTCGATCAACTGGTGGGCCAGTTCGCGAGTAGGGGTCATCGGGGAAACTCACCCCACATTTCCCGCCGTGCGGCCGCAAGATCTTCCTCAGAAAGTGTGAAGTTGAGATCAGCCAGAATTCCCTTGTTTTTCGCTGGTGGCAATGCCCTGACCTTTTCGATGATCGCTTCTTCGATACTCATTTGCTTCCTTATTATCCGCCAGGCGGGCTGCTCGCTCTTTGCCTATTTACGTAATTTACATCCGTGTTCATCCGTGTTGTTCTGAAAACACCTGTCAGCCTACTGAGCCGCGACGGTAACGGAGCTGGTGCTCCGGAAAAAGAAGCTTCGAATGCTTTTGCCGCGAGAAAGCGGATGCCCAGGTTGTAACCGCTCCGTCACCGTCGCGGCTCAGTATGTGGTATTTGGCAGCGACTCAAAGACGGCCCGCGGCAACGGAGTGTTCAACATTTTCATTCCCCAGGGTGGACCGCGGGCCATATGTGGTTTATCTGTGTCCATCTGTGGGAGCGACGGCCCGGTGAGTCGGGACTTTACCAGCTCCGTCAAATCCCCAGATCGTGGTGTCCATCGGACCTAGCCACAGCCAGGCCAATGTTCAACTGTTTGTCAGCGGAAACGGATGTCGCCGACAGTGTCAAAGGCAAAAACCCATTAGCCACAG